>NZ_QTXH01000009.1:66476-144190 GCF_003461545.1 Coprococcus sp. AF16-22 | reverse complement strand
TAAAACCATATATATACATCTTTGTCAATAAAAATCAAAAAATTAAGCTGTTTTTTGCTTTATTATCTATATTTTTTTATAATCAGGCATAAATCTTCAAATATTTACATTCATAATTTATGTGATGTCGTAAACTGTTTTACTTTTGAAACCATGTGCTATATAATAAAATTTCAGACAGACATATCTCAACACCCGTATCCTAAATATATTGCCAGGATCCACAGATTATGTTTGTCCGTATTGCAAACAATTTATAATTCTAGAGAAAAGAGGACATTTGTTATGAAAAACATGCTTAACTTCAAGAATTTCACAGCTGATGAGCTGATGGATATTCTCAATCTGGCACTTGACATGAAGAAGAACCCTGATAAGTACGCTCACGCTCTTGAGGGCAAGAAACTCTACACTCTTTTTGAGAAGACTTCCACAAGAACATTTCTTTCATTTACAACAGGTATAACTGAGCTCGGCGGTACATATTACAACCAGCTCTGGAAGGATTCCAACTTTACACTCGGTGAGCCTGTATCAGAGATTAAGTATGTATGCAGGAATGTAGATATCATCATGGCACGTCTTGTAAAGAATGAGACAGTCGAGCTGTTCGGCAACAATGTTACTGTTCCATTTATCAACGGATGTGACAGTTCTTATCATCCATGCCAGATCCTGGCAGATGCCCTCACTATTATAGAAAAGTTTGGCAGTCTCGATGTAAAACTTATGTACATCGGTGCCAAGAATAATGTATTCAACTCTCTTGTTGAGTTCTTCGCAAAGATGAAGAAAGGAACCATCTATGGACTCACACCACTTGTAAACAACACTGTATGTGGTGATGACTTCTTTGAAGCAGCAAAGGCTACAGGCCACTATGTTGAACTCGATCCTACCATGAGCATGGAGGAGGCAAAGAAGTACGCAAAGGATATGGATATCCTCTACACAGATACATGGGTAGACATGGAGTTTTTCAACAACCCTGCATACAAGCAGCAGAAGGAAGAGACTCTCGCCAAGATGATGCCTTACCAGCTCAACGAGGAATTTACAGAGGGCAGCAAAGCTATAGTATTCCACGACATGCCTATGCACCAGGGATTTGAGATCTCACAGGGCGTTATCGACAAGAACCTCAACCACATTTTGGATGAGGCTGAGAACAGACGTCACGCTGAGAAGGCTGTTATGTATACACTTCTTAATTCTTAAAATATTCATTCTGATAACCTAAGGAGGATCATGTCAAATGAGACATTTAATAGACCCGATGGATCTGTCAGTTGAGGAGATCGATCATCTGCTCACTCTGGCGCAGGACATCATCGATAACAAAGAAAAATACAGTGAGGTGTGCAAGGGCAAGAAGCTGGCTACCCTGTTCTTCGAGCCAAGTACACGTACAAGGCTGAGCTTTGAGGCTGCCATGATGGAACTGGGCGGCAACGTGCTCGGTTTCTCATCAGCAAGCTCATCATCATCTACCAAGGGTGAGAGTGTGGGCGATACCGTCAAGATCGTCAGCTGTTATGCCGATATTATAGCTATGAGACATTATAAAGAGGGTGCCCCGATGCTGGCTTCCATGAAATCAGATGTTCCTATTATTAATGCTGGTGACGGCGGTCACAATCACCCTACGCAGACATTGGCCGATCTTCTCACAATAAAGAGAGAGAAGGGCAGACTAAACAATATGACCATAGGTTTCTGCGGAGATCTTATGTTTGGTCGTACGGTTCATTCACTTATAAAAGCCATGTCACGATACAAAGGCATAAAATTTATTCTCATATCACCGGATGAATTAAAATTACCTGATTATATAAGAACAGAAGTCATCGAAAAGAATAATATACCATATGAGGAGATTTCCTCTCTTGAGGATGCTATCGGATCTCTGGACGTTCTCTATATGACAAGAGTCCAGAAAGAACGTTTCTTCAACGAGGCGGACTACATAAGACTGAAAGATACCTATATTCTTGACAAGTCAAAGCTGGCTCTCGCTAGGCCTGACCTGTCGATCCTTCACCCGCTTCCTCGTGTAAATGAGATATCTGTTGAGGTGGATGACGATCCGAGAGCATGTTATTTCCGACAAGCACTCAACGGCAAATATGTCCGAATGGCACTCATCATGGACCTTCTCGGACTCGACAAGGATTTTAAGGCATAGGAGGAATGATCATGAATATTGACAGTATTCAGAATGGTATTGTACTTGACCATATAACAGCAGGCAAAGCCCTGCAGATATACAACGATCTTCATCTTGATAAGCTGGATTGCTCCGTTGCTATAATCAAGAATGTTAAAAGCGAGAAGATGGGAAGAAAGGACATTCTTAAGATAGATCAGGATATTGACATAAACCTTGATGTTCTGGGGTATATCGACCCGGATATATCCGTCAACATCATCAAGGACGGCAAGCTCGTTGAAAAACGTAAGATCGAACTGCCTGAGAGACTGGTTGGAATAAAGAAATGTACCAATCCAAGATGCATTACGACCACAGAGCAGGGAATAACCCATATATTCAAACTCACAGACAGAGAAAAGCGAATTTACAGATGTATATACTGTGAAGCAGACAAGTAACTGTTTACTTTTCAGTTTTATGTGCTATAATCTATAAAGTTGCGATAATCCGAGAATTATCTAAGAGGTGAAATATGGAACAGTATGTTATCAAGGGAGGTCGTCCTCTGGAGGGCGAAGTTACCATTGCGGGTGCTAAGAATGCCGCACTTGGAATACTTGCCGCCGCAGTCATGACCGACCAGGAAGTCACAATAGAAAACGTACCGAACGTCAGAGATACAAGAGTCCTTCTTCAGGCCATTCAGGGTATCGGCGCAAGGGTCCGTTACATAGACGAGCACACGGTTGCTATATGTGGTGGAACCATCAATCCGAATACCAATCTCTGTGTCGACGACGAATATATCAGAAAGATCAGAGCATCCTACTATCTGCTCGGCGCACTGCTTGGCAAATATAACCATTCACAGGTCGCTCTTCCAGGCGGATGCGACATCGGAGCCCGTCCGATAGATCTGCACATAAAAGGTTTTGAAGCACTTGGAGCCCACGTTGATATAGCAAACGGTATGATATCCGTTGAGGCTGATGAGCTGATCGGAAGCCACATTTACATGGATGTGATCTCAGTAGGTGCCACCATCAATGTCATGATGGCCGCCGTAATGGCAAACGGCAAGACTACCATAGAGAACGCAGCCAAGGAGCCACATATCGTTGATGTTGCCAATTTCCTCAACAGTATGGGTGCTAACATCAAGGGTGCCGGAACTGATGTCATCCGTATCCGTGGCGTAAAGTCACTTCACGGAACTACATATTCCATCATTCCGGATCAGATCGAGGCAGGAACCTTCATGGTTGCAGCAGCAGCCACCAGAGGCAACGTCCTCATCAAGAACGTAATTCCTAAGCATCTTGAGGCTATAACCTCAAAGCTTACAGATATAGGTGCCACTGTCATCGAGTACGATGATTCAGTGAGAGTAATGTGCAACAAGAGACTCAAGGCTACCAACATCAAGACTCTGCCATATCCGGGATTCCCGACAGATATGCAGCCACAGATGGCGGTTACACTTGCACTATCCAACGGAACAAGCATCGTCACCGAGAGCATATTTGAGAACAGATTCAAGTATGTCGCAGAGCTTTCAAGAATGGGCGCACACATCAGAGTCGAGGGCAACACCGCTATTCTCGATGGTGTGGAGACATTCACCGGTGCAAATGTTGCAGCACCTGACCTAAGAGCAGGCGCAGCACTTGTAATTGCGGCACTTGTGGCCAACGACTTCTCTACTGTATGTGATATCAAGTATATCCAGAGAGGCTACGAGAAGTTCGACGAAAAGCTTCGCGGACTTGGTGCTCTCATCGAGAAGGTAGAGACGGACAAAGAGATCCAGAAATTCAAGCTCAAAGTAGGTTAATATATACGACATAAGGCGAAAAGCTTTTGCCGGTCAGCACTTGTCTGACCGGCAAAAGCTTTTTTATTGCAATTTTATTACTTTTTTATAACTTTTTTCACAAAAATGGTGCTCATTTGCAATAATTATGGTAAACTTAGACTGATGTAATTTTGTCATAAATACTATTTTATATATAGATTTGTTTTATGAAAAATGGAGGTTACTATGGATATCAATACTAAACGAACCCGGACTACTATTTCTATCGTAATGCTTATTTGGGCGGTCGTCTGCATCGCGGTGACCGGACTGTATGTGGGAAACAATCACGCAGAAGCCGCGACCACGGGAACTCTCACGTCTGACTACGTGTATTTCCGCAAATCACCAAACGGCACGCCTATAAAATATAACGGCTCGGCCATACTCCTCAGGAAGGGTCAGAAGATGACCGTACTGAGCACTTCCAACAAGACATGGTACAAGGTCAAGCTTACATACAAGAAGAAGAGCTACACCGGTTATGTGTACTCCGCATTTATCAAGGTAACAAGGACAACCTCCAAGAAGGCTCACCTTCGAAAAAATGAAAACTATGTATATTTCCGAAAAACGCCAAACGGCACGCCGCTGAAGTATAACGGATCGCCGATCATGCTCATGGGCGGTCAGAGCATGACCGTACTGAGCACTTCCAACAAGACATGGTACAAGGTCAAGCTTACATATAAGAAGAAGCGCTACACCGGTTATGTATATTCCAAGTTCATCGTGATCGACTCCACTTCAGCCACAACAAAGGCCACGACCAAGGCTACTACGCAGCAGCCTACCACAGCGGCTCAGGCAGCCAAGAGCGGTTACGTGAATGAAGACTATGTATACTTCCGCCATACGGCAGCGGGTACACCTATAACCTACAACGGAAGCGCGATCATGCTCATGAAGGGACAGGCACTCTCCGTGACTGATACATCCAACAAGTCATGGTACAAGGTCAACCTCACATACAGCAGCAAGAAGTATACAGGATTTATCTCCTCATCGCTCATCACAATGGGAACATACAAGGAACCTGACGGTAACCAGACATCGGATGCAGCATTTGAAAAGCAATTATCCGCCCAGAACTTCCCTGAGAGCTACAAGGTGCTTCTCAGAAAGCTCCATGCGGAGCACCCAAACTGGATATTCAAGGCGGTACACACCAACCTTAACTGGAACGACGTGGTCAAGAACGAGGTCAACGTACAGGGACGTGTCAACAACCTTGTAAACTGTACATCTTACAGTCCTAACTACGGCTGGAGATCACAGACCGTTGGATACAACTACAAGACAGACTCCTACTCATCATATGATGGTTCAACATGGTTTGCAGCCTCGGACGATCTTGTAAAGTATTACCTCGATCCGAGAACATATATGTCATCCGCAAGCTCCATGTTCGCATTTGAAAAGCTGTCATACGACTCATCACAGACAAAGTCAGGAGTTGAGGCTATATTATCTGGTTCGTTTATGCACAATGCGCACCCAACCGGTTCGACCACCACATATTCGTCCATGATAATCACCGCAGCACAGAAATCCGGCGTCAGCCCTTACCACATTGCTTCACGTATCAAGCAGGAGGTCGGAGGCTCGATAACCTCGGGAACAAACGGTAAGAATGCCACATATCCCGGCATATATAACTTCTACAATATCGGTGCATTTGAGAGTGCATCAGGCAACGCTATAACAAACGGTCTGAGATGGGCTTCATCGGGCACATCATACAACAGGCCATGGACAACACCTGCCAAATCAATAATCGGCGGTGCGATGTATATCGGAGAGTCCTACATCAACAAGGGTCAGAACACTCTGTATACTCAGAAGTTCAACGTAACCTACACAGACTGCCTGTACTGGCATCAGTACATGGGAAATGTACAGGCCCCTACAACAGAGGCATGGAAGGTATATGATGCCTACAAGTCTTCAGGAGCACTCAACAAGGCCATAACATTTGCCATACCTGTTTACAAGAATATGCCAAGCACAGCAATGAAGATGCCTGCGGCTAATCCGGGCAACCAGAACAACTACCTGAAAACACTCTCTGTAAGCGGCCAGAAGCTGTCACCTACATTTGCAATAAACAGCACTACACAGTACACGGTAAATGTGCGCTCATCTGTATCAAGTGTGACAATAAACGCTTCACCTGTAAGCAGCTACTCCACAGTGAGCGGAAAGGGAACAAAAACCCTGAAATCAGGAAAGAATACATTTAAGATAGTATGTAAATCCCAGAGTAAAGCTACACGTACTTACACCATAATAATTAACAGAGGATAAGGAGGACTCGGTGGATAACCGTATATGAATATTATGAGGACTACAAGATTTAGCTTTAGAACGTTTATGACAGAAGTTGCATGTGTGTTGACTATGATGCTTTTCATGCTTCATACCACTTATGCCGCTACAGTCGCATTTAGTGTTGAGGTTCCATCCACCACGGTCGTTGTTGGCGATACCGTGGAGATCAAGGTAAGTATAAACGCAGCCGATCAGGCTTTATCAAGCTACAGCTACAATATCACATATGATTCCACATTGCTCAAGGCTGTGAGCGGCGGCACCGTGGAATCTGAGGGCACCGTAAGCTACTCCCAGGCAAATGTAAAGCCTGGAGATGCAATGACAGCAACATTTACATTTACCGCCATTGCGAGCGGAACTGCCAGCATAGAGACATCAGCAGTTGAGGTCATCTCCGACACAGAAGAGTCGATAGACATGACACCGTCATACAACTCGGTAACCATCAGCGACAAGTCAGCCGCCGCTTCCACCGAAGCAGCTTCATCTACTGTCAGCGATACCGGTTCAGAAGCCGAGCCTGCAACACCTCTTGCATTGATCGACAGCGAGACCAAGCCTGTTGTTACTGAGGATGAGGTAGGAACACTCACAGAGGCAGATCAGAACGCATCCGCACCTGCAGATACCCTTGTAAGCGTTCACTCAAACAACAACACTTATAACATCATTCCAAAGCCTAATTCAGTCTCAGTGCCAACCGGATATCTTCCAGTGAAGATCAACCTGAACGACACGGACATCAGAGCTTATATGAAGGGAAGCAGTTCCAACACCGTTCTCCTCTACGCAGCAACAAACGACGGACACCAGGGCTGGTATTTCTTCAATCCAAATGAAGGAACTTTCCTTGACGCAACGGATCTCATCGAGGAGACGGATTCGCTGTCCAGCTTCATAGACAAGCACAAGTTCGTAATAATGCTCATAGCCATCATAGTTCTTGTGATACTGGTCGTTGTCATCATCATCCTTGCTGTCTCACTCAAGGGTCTCATCGCTGATTACGAGGCTCAGATAGACAAGCTGAAGAAGGACAACGAGGAGAAGGAAAGCACAGCAAATGAAACATCAGAAGCTGCCGAGCCTTCCGCAAAAGCCGCTGAACACGTCAGAATGCCTCACCACGACAATAGCGAGGTGCCCACCATCAACAACAAGGCGCTCTTCCCTGGGGACAACGAGGTTATCCACGAGAGTTACGCAGACTCCGATTACGACAATCAGGTATCTCCTGATGAGGACGATGTCATCCACACTGACGACTATGACGACACTGCATTTGAGGATGTCGCCGATGACAGCGAGCCTATAGATTCAGCATTTGACGTCAAAGAGGATACGGAGAGTACGGAGAGCAAGATCCAGGCATCCCTCGACGAGATAGATGCGGCACTTGAATCCGCAAAGAAATACAAAGATTAATACTCACGGAATAACGTGATATACAAAAAGCACATGTATCAGTTTCAATCTGATACATGTGCTTTTATATTTGTCTGAATTTTTTTAATCTGCTTATAAGTATGCTTTCAGCACATCCACCTTGTCCAGCTTCTCCCATGGGAGATCAAGATCTGTTCTTCCGAAGTGTCCGTAAGCTGCTGTCTGCTTGTAGATAGGTCTTCTGAGGTCAAGCATCTTGATGATACCTGCTGGTCTTAAGTCAAAGTGCTCTCTAATGATCTCGACAAGCTTCTCATCTGAAAGCTTTCCTGTGCCAAATGTGTCTACCATGATGGATGTAGGTCTTGCAACACCGATAGCGTATGAGAGCTGTATCTCACACTTGTCAGCCAGACCTGCTGCAACTATGTTTTTAGCCACGTAGCGGGCCGCATAAGCCGCTGAACGGTCTACCTTGGTACAATCCTTGCCTGAGAAGGCTCCGCCGCCGTGACGGGCATATCCGCCGTATGTGTCAACGATGATCTTACGTCCTGTGAGACCACTGTCTCCATTTGGTCCACCTATTACGAATCTTCCTGTTGGATTGATGAAGAACTTGGTATTCTCATCGATGAGCTCCTGTGGAAGAACCTCGTCGAATATATACTTCTTAACGTCAGCGTGGATCTGCTCCTGGCTGACTTCCTCTCCATGCTGTGTTGAGAGAACGACTGCATCAAGTCTTACAGGCTTGTCATTCTCATCGTACTCAACTGTTACCTGTGTCTTACCGTCCGGTCTTAAGTATGGGAGTGTTCCGTTCTTTCTTACCTCTGTGAGCTTTCTTGCAAGCTTGTGGGCAAGTGCTATTGGATATGGCATGTACTCAGGTGTCTCATTTGTTGCAAATCCGAACATCATACCCTGATCTCCGGCACCGATCGCCTCGATGTCATCCTCGCTCATGAGATGCTCCTTTGCCTCGAGCGCCTTGTCAACTCCCATGGCAATATCTGATGACTGCTCGTCTATGGCTGTGATAACGCCGCATGTATCACAGTCAAATCCGTACTTTGCTCTGTCGTATCCGATCTCTCTGATCGTCTCACGAACGATCTTCTGAATATCCACATAAGCGTTGGTTGTGATCTCTCCCATGACAAGCACAAGACCTGTCGTGATGGATGTCTCACATGCCACACGGCTCATTGGATCCTGCTCCATCAGCGCGTCAAGCACTGCATCTGATATCTGGTCACAGATTTTGTCAGGATGTCCTTCTGTTACTGATTCCGATGTAAATAATCTTCTTTCCATACTACTTCCTTTCCTTTTTGTACATAAGAAAAACCGCTTCGTATGAGCGGTTTGATCGTGTCTGTCAAGCCTCTCATTGTTCGAGCACAGATCTTGTATCACCTACATATCTGCGTCGCTCAGGTCGGCACCTTCCGAATCTGACATCGGGGTTGCCATGGCTTCTTCGTCCCTTCTGACTCCACCATTCTGAATAAGAGCGTTTTTCTAATATCTATAAATGCAATCATTACTCTATATCATTGAGAGTTATTAGTCAACATATTTTTGGGGGAAATGATGCTTAATGAATTATTTTCCATATAAACCATATAAGCAGCAAATGCAGGGGATAAAACAGGTAGAAAAAATACTTGAGCTTCATCCTTCCTCTCTCTCCGCTGTACATATTCACAGGTATCATCGCCAGCAGAGCGTATAGCTGATTCATGCCCAGGCAGAGAATGTATACCAGCGAACTGAGCACCACGATCTCAATGTTCTGCTTCTTATTGAAATATGCCAGAGTATAAGCATCCGCTCCACTCCGCTCCTTCTCGATCAGATAGAACATAACTATGATTCCCACTCCCGCCATGCCGTAGTCGAATCTCAGGAACTCCGCCAGAAGTGCTGCGGCCAGTACGATCTCGACCTTCCATCTTCCGATTGGCCCCCGGCTATCCATGGCGTATATGGCAAACAGTCCGGCTGTCAGGGTGAAGAATATGTTCTGAGCCCCCGGATACCAGATCGTATCGTGCATTGCCAGATCAAATGGTATCTCTGACACCACCGCAAATATTCCAAGTCTCAGAAGATACCTCCTCACGTCGGATGTACGCAGAAGCCCCTGTACAAGCAGGAATGCAAATACAGGAAATGCCAGACGCCCCACAGCGCGCATTATGTAGTTGTTATCCATGAATACTATGCCTATGTGATCTACGGCCATACACACACAGGCTGTCAGCTTGAGCGCATTTGACGACAGCCGCCTCAGCCCTCTTTCCTCAGTTTCTTCATTATACTCCATATACAGTCCTTTCCTACCGCCTGCTCTTTCTATCAGTAACACCGTAACAGAAAAAACAGCACATGACTTATGTTCATCATGTGCTGCTCTTCTCACAAAACCTTATATATCTATCTTCAATCGTCTAGATTCTCTTTCTGAGAGCCTTAGACAATGCTGACAGCTCCTCTGTATCAGCCTTACCCGGTATCCAGGTCATAGTCACGTTGTCCTTGATGTATCTTGGAACAAGGTGCATATGGAAGTGGAATACAGTCTGACCTGCTGCCTCGCCGTTGTTCTGAAGGATATTCAGTCCGTCCGGATTCAGCTCAGCCTTCTGTGCCTTTGCCACCTCTGTAGCTATAGTAAATATCTTGGCTGCTGTCTCAGCATCCATGCTGTATATATTGTCAAAATGTTCTTTCGGGATAATAAGCGCATGGCCCTTGTTAGCAGGATTCACATCAAGTATTACTCTGCAGATACTATCCTCATAAACTGTCGCTGATGGAATCTCACCGTTGGCTATCTTACAAAAAATGCAATCGTCCTTATTCATATAAGTTTTACCTCCTCATTGCCTCTATCCATTGTAAACCATCTGACAAAATATTACAAGCACCAAAGAGAACACCAGTTTTATACACTAGTCAAATAATTCTATAATATTGACATGTAAAATTCATTTTTCCTGTCCCTGCCCTGCGGAAATGTCTTTCTGGCACCGGCTATGACCGCAGGATCCAGCTCCGCAACGAGCAGTCTGTCGCTCACCCTCTCCGCCATCTCATTGCCGTAGACATCATATATATGTGAGCTCGGGACATATCTCTCCCTTTTACCCATGCCCACTCTGTTCACGCCTATCACGTATGCCTGATTCTCAATGGCCCTCGCCCTGAGCAGCGCTTCCCACTGGGCAACTCTCTCCTCAGGCCAGTTGGCTATCACAAGTATGGCATCGTAAGAATCCCTCGCCGCCGAAAATATCTCCGGGAATCTGAGATCATAGCATATGTATCCGCCCAGCCTCAGATCCTTGACATTCGCCTGACAAATACGGCTGCCTGCCCGGTACACCCTGTCCTCACCGCTGAACGAAAAAGGATGTATCTTTGCGTAATCCATGATCACCTCATCACCGCTGACGATCGCCAGCTTATTTTCAAATACCTTCCTTCTGCTCTCATCAAACTCACCGCTTCCATCTGCCATGAAAGCTTCTATATAACCAAATACCATGGCCATATCGTATTTCCTGCTGTTCTCCATGAAAAACGAAACGCTCTCCGGTATCTCACCATCCCTGTACGCCTCCCACATGCGCGCGGGCATCATGGTAAATCCCGTCAGCGTCATCTCAGGAAACACCAAGAGCTCAACGCCATTCTCATATGCCTCCTGCATGACCTCAAGACAGTGCTCCCTGGCATACTCCTTATCCTCGTATCCAATATCGATCTCCGTGATTCCGACCTTTATCATATCCCGCCTCCTGTGTATACACTCTATATATCGTTCGAATTCTATATTAAGTATTTTACACAATAACGTGTGTTTTGCAAATGTTAACCTGCGCTCAAAATTTATGGTTGACATTCCTCTCATGTGTATATATAATGTCAACCATAGCCCTTGTGTATAGGTTAACAAATCCAGGCAGTATTCGTCATCAGCCCGTCGAAACTACCTGGATTTGTTGTGAATAAGCTGTACACAGGCATTACAATCATTGGAGGATTATTACAAATGAAAAAAGCATTTACCACTGTAGAGCTGGTCATGATGGCCATGTTCACTGCAATTCTGTGTGCATCCGCTTACCTGAGCATTCCAACACCGCTCCCTAACGCAGCACACATCACATTACTCAACTTTATGATAATTCTGATAGCTCTCGTATTTGAGCTCAGAGACTCAACGATCATAATAGCACTTTGGATGATCATGGGTGCCATCGGCGTTCCTGTATTCATCGGCGGAGGCGCAGGCCTTGGATATCTGTTCGGAGTATTCGGTGGATACACCTTCTCATTCATCATTGCATCAATCGTAGTCGGTCTCATCAAAGGCAAAAAGTACAAGAGACTTAAGTATACCATCGTTGCGATCATAGGTGTCGTGATCATTGATATCGTGGGAATGATCTGGTGGAAGTTCAACGGTAACCTCACATGGAAGGTTGCATTCTTATCAGGTTTCGTGGCATTCATTCCACTCGACCTCGTTAAGGCTGTCATCGCCGCACAGCTCGTTCCACTGTTCAAGAGACTTCTCCCTGAGAAGGACGACAAAGAGGCCAATGAACAGGCAAAAGAAGCCTGATTAATGGAAATACACAAACTTAAGTGCAATTATAGCTGTCGGCTATGATTGCACTTTTTTGTTACCATCTCGTTTAGTAAACATATTTACTAAAATTAAAAGGGTCACAAACCCGTATGTTATCATTTTTGCGGGTGATCGAATGCAGTATATGGAATTTAGCAAGGATAAAAAGTATATAGAAAGAATCCGTGGACTGCGGGAAGATCATGACTTTACACAACAATATGTTGCCCGCTATCTGAACACCTCACAAACCATGTACGCACGTTATGAAAGGGGCGCAAGCGCGCTGCCAATCCATCACCTTATATATCTCACCGAGTTATATAACGTGTCATCCGATTACATTCTTGGAATCACCAACAACCCTGTTCCATACGAAGAATATTACAGAGAAGCCGCTGTCACCGACCAGGATCCCAGATCACCGGGAAAATACAATATACACTGGAAGGGCAACAGCTAATTCTTTCCCGCACATTTGACCACTATCAACCTGTCACCGGCTTTCACGTCATCCCCCTCAAGGCTGTTGAGCTTTCTTATGGAATCAAGACTGGAATAATACTGTTTTGCGATCGACCATATGCTGTCACCGTCACGCACAACATAGCCCACTATACCTGGCGCCACCGCTTTCTTCTTCATATCGACCGGAGCCACCGTCATGTCATCGATAAGCTCTATCTCTTTCCGGGTAAATATGGTCATTCCCATATCCACTATGGCTTTTATCTCCACCTCGTCATTGCCCGGCAGCGCCGCCGTGATCTGATTGAGTGCAGGGGTAATCCTGATGGAATCCTGAGTTCTGAGCGGAACAGTCTCCACCCTGTATGAAAATGGAGCTACCACCTCCATCTGACACAGAGGTCTGCTGTCATCCGATGACACATAAAGAACTGCCGCCTTCACAGCACCCTCGACGACCACGGCGTCATCCGCCGGCCTGACATCGTCTATATCCACACTGCCCGTCACATTTACGATCTGGAGAATGGACGGCTGGCTGCTCTTGAGCCTCTCTTTCTTCACGACCCTCGTCTTTGCATTGTTTCTCATGAGAAGGTTCTCGTAGCTAAATCTGCTCCTGACGGGATCGACCTGCGCAGAATATGAGAACATATCCTTGAGAAGGTCTGCCTCCACGTCCTCGTACACCTTGATGTCCACATTGAGGCTGCTCTCCACCTGGAGTATCCTGTCCTCACCGCCGTCATTTGCACGCACGGACACCGAACCGCGGGATGCGGTTATCATATCGTCCAGTATCATATCCTCGTCTATTCCATCGCAGTTCACAGTGTCCTGGAACTCCCTCGTGGCGCTGACATACTGCACCGGAGCCACCTCGTCATCCGGCTTGTATATGACAAATATGTCCATCTTGCCGCTTATATGTACCCCCACGTCCGTGGCACGGCTCTCTATCTCCGAAAAGTTCACCTGATCCCACAGCACACGTCCGATATTCGGCTTATTTGCCGGGATCTCTATGTCCTCCTTTATCTTCATTATGTCTCTGGAAGACGCCGCAAGATTTGTAAAGCTTACCTTCTCCGTCATGCACTCTATACCAGAGCCGTTTGCTATGCCCACGGCGCCCTCTGCGGTGATCTGCTGGCACGCCCAGAGCTTCACGCCCACAAGCCCTCTCACCTCGTATTTTCTGGAATTTATCACGGTCACGTACAGATCCTCCAACACACCCTGTACGGAAACCTTATCTCCCAGCGACAGTTCATCCGCATTTATCGTCTCCTCAAATGGCAGCTCTCCGTCATGGCTCTCAAATGAATACCCCTCCCGGTCCGTCTGGTATAGGATGGCGTAGCTCACAGTTCCTGTGATGCGCGCCTTGCCCTCCATGACGTCTATGTTTTCTATCGTCACCTGTCCTTTGCTGGCTATCTGTCTGTCTATATCCCCCTTCACATCAGGGACATTGAAATCGTCATCCACGGTAAACTCAACATATTTTGCCGCCTTAAGATTCGTCGTTGTGATCCTGTTCTTAGTAAGCTCCATATTTTCCCCACCTTATTTTTTATGATATACCGTTCTACTTGAATACAACCGGAAGATCCATCTTCACTATCCTGACCACCATATAAGGAAATGATACATTGTCTCCCTTCACGCCATCCGTCGGAGTCGCCACCTGCCTTAAAACTCCCTTGATGTAAATGGCATTGTCGTCCTTGTACATCTCCTCCAGAGTCACCCCAACGTCATCCCTCTCCTGCATGCCCGCAGCGATGACTATATATGTATATGTGCTGTTTGAATATACGAGATTAAATGGGTTTTCCTTCTTTTTGTCTATGATGGTAACCAGTTCATCCGGCAGCATGGTCTCATCGCACACGTCATAGAGCAGCGGCTCACCACTGTCCGACACCTCAAACCTTGCACATCCAACGCAGAATATCATGAGCTCCAGTGCAACCACCAGCAGGAAGGTAAGTCTGCCCCACATTCTCCCTCTTAGAAACTCTTTTTCATTTTCCACATGTATCACCTCCGCCATTTGCTTTTTAAGGTGTCTGGCTGTCATTTTAAGCCACTTAACACACTTTGGTATAGTATATGTACCCTATTTGCTCTTTATGTCTGTAAGCGCAAAAAAGAGGCGGGATATCCTGTTTGATATCCCGCCTCCGTATCAGAAGCTCGTCCTTCTGTATATTATTCTGTCATTCTACTCTGCGTCTGCAGGTGCGCTCTTCTCAGCCTCGATCTCGGCCTCAGCCTCTGGTGTGACCTCGATTCCAAGCTCAGCGAGCTGCTTGTCGTCTACATAGTCAGGCGCATTTGTCATGAGACATGATGCATCCTTTACCTTAGGGAATGCGATTACGTCACGGATAGAATCCTGCTTTGCCATGAGCATGACCAGACGGTCAAGACCATAGGCAAGTCCTGCGTGAGGTGGTACTCCGTACTTGAACGCATCCAGAAGGAATCCGAATCTCTCGTGAGCCTCGGCCTTTGTAAAGCCAAGGCACTCGAACATCTTCTCCTGAATGTCATCCTGATGGATTCTGACTGAACCTCCACCGATCTCATTTCCGTTTAATACTATATCATAAGCCTTTGCACGAACCCTGCCCGGATCAGAATCGATGTACTGAAGATCCTCCTCCATAGGCATGGTAAATGGATGGTGCATAGCTGTGAATCTGTTCTCCTCGTCTGACCACTCAAGAAGTGGGAACTCTGTGATCCACACGAATCTGTATACATTCTTGTCCACAAGTCCCATGAGCTCTGCCAGATGGCATCTCAGTGCGCCGAGGACTGTCCATACGATCTTTGTCTTGTCCGCTGCGAACAGAAGCAGGTCGCCAGGCTTTCCATCCATGGCTGCCACAAGGGCGTTCATCTGCTCCTCTGTCATGAACTTGGCAAATGATGACTTGTAGCTTCCATCCTCGTTGATAACTATATATGCAAGTCCCTTTGCGCCGTATGTCTTTGCATACTCGATAAGGGCATCTATCTTCTTTCTAGGCATGCTTCCCTGTCCCTCGGCATTGATACCGCGGACTGTTCCGCCATTTGCAAGGGCACCTGTGAATACTCCGAACTCACAGTCCTTGACAACATCGCTGACATCCTTGAGCTCGAGTCCAAATCTGAGGTCAGGCTTATCTGAACCAAATCTGTCCATTGCCTCCTGCCATGTCATTCTCTGAATTGGAAGCTGGATGTCGAGATCAAGTATCTCCTTGAAGAGCTTTGCAAGAAGACGCTCATTTACATCGATTACATCGTCAACGTCAACAAATGAGAGCTCCATATCCATCTGGGTGAACTCCGGCTGTCTGTCTGCACGGAGATCCTCGTCACGGAAGCATCTTGCGATCTGGAAATATCTGTCGTAACCAGAGCACATAAGAAGCTGCTTGAAGAGCTGTGGTGACTGTGGCAGAGCGTAGAATGTACCAGGGTGTACACGGCTTGGCACAAGGTAATCTCTTGCTCCCTCTGGTGTTGACTTGGTCAGCATAGGTGTCTCTATCTCAAGGAATCCCTCATCTGCCATGAACTGTCTGGCGATGGTGGCTACCTTACTCTTCATGATAAGATTTCTCTGGAGGTCAGGACGTCTGAGATCGAGATATCTGTACTTGAGCCTTATCTCCTCCTTGGTCTTGCTGTTCTCCTCTATAGGGAATGGAGGTGTCTCTGCCTCTGACAGTATACGGAGGCTGCTTGCAACGACCTCGATGTCTCCTGTTGCAAGGTTCTCATTCACTGCACCCGCACGCTTGCACACTGTTCCCTCGATGGCTGCAACGAACTCTGAACGGAGCTTTCCTGCCTTCTCGAAGCACTCTGCGCCACACTGTGACTCCTCAAATATAACCTGTAATATTCCACTTCTATCTCGAAGATCTACAAAGATTATTCCACCTTTATTTCTGCTCTTCTGAACCCAGCCCATCACGGTAACTTTCTCACCTATGTTGGCACTGCTAACCTCTGTACATCTGTGGCTTCTCTTAAGCCCCTGCATAGATTCTGCCATCTTACGCTATCCTCCTAAAATTAAAAACTTTCCTTATGTCACTATACACTTTTTTCATTTTTCGTCAAGACCTGGAATATCGCCGTGAAGCACCTGATCCACCCTGCTCATGATGTCTGTGGTGTTGATCAGCCGCTGGAACGCCAGGAACGCCCTCATGTCGAAGTGTCTCACCTCATCTATCACCATTCCAAATGCCGTATCCGCGTCAAATGCCTTCCTGTATGGTCTGTCGCTGACCAGTGCACTGAACACATCGCACACTCTGATAAGTCTTGCGCCGAGTGGTATCTCCTCGCCCCGCATCCTGTACGGATATCCTGAGCCGTCATAGTTCTCATGGTGATAGTGCACCATATCCACTATGTCCTGATCGTAGCCCTCACGCTTAAGTATCTCCGCGCCAAGCTTGGCATGCAGCCTGACGTATCTCATCTCCTCGATCTTCATCGCACCCTGCCGCCGTCCATATATGTAAGGACTCACCTGCAGCTTGCCCACATCGTGCAGCATTCCCGCCACGGCAACCTTGTGTATGAATTCCTCATCGCAGCCCAGCTCCCTCGCCAGCTCAGATGCCAGTATACTCACACACATTCCATGGCGCACCGCATCATTCATATCAACTGAATAGCATTCTTCTGCATCCTTCTCCAATGCTAATCCCATATAAATCCCGCTTTCTTACGCTCGATCATCTCATCTATTCGAGCTATATAATCGTCTACACTCTTACAATTCTCTATTCTGTCTATACGTGTCCCCTCTGTCACTCCGTCATGTCCTGGTCTCACCACAAGCTTCGATGAGCTTCCGGCACCGAGACCGATGATGTCAGTCCTCTCCTCCATGATGAGTATATTGTACAGGCACTCAAGCCCCGGCTTCGAGTAACCCACGTTCTCCAGATTGCCGGTCATGTTCTTCTGTCTGTACAGATAGTATGGATCAAGCCCCATCTCAGCCGCCGCCCTCGTAACAGCACCAAGCTGGCTGTCTATATCCGACTTCAGGGTGTCACGGTATTTGTCCATCTCTATGTTCAGATTCGCCGCCCTCTTGATGGCAAGGGTGTGAACCGTCAGACTTTCAGGGGAAAGCTCCTTCACCTGTCTCAGCGTGTTCTCCACACTATCCGTGTCCTCTCTCGGAAGTCCCACTATCAGATCCATGTTGATGTTGTCAAAGCCCGCTCTCCGGGCATTCTCCATGGCTATGACCGTCTGCTCCGGCGTATGTGCCCTGCCTATGGTCCTTAATGTCTCCTCGTTCATGGTCTGTGGATTTATGCTTATACGCGTCACTCCGTGGCGCTTCATGACCTCAAGCTTGTCAAACGTGGTACTGTCCGGTCTGCCCGCTTCTATGGTGAACTCCCTCACCTGTGACAGGTCAAATGACTTCTCTATCATGCTGCAGAGTCTGTCCATATGCTCCGCAGATATGGATGACGGCGTTCCGCCTCCCACATATATTGATATGAGCCGTTTTCCGGAATATGCCTCCGCAACGTATGCCATCTCTTTCTCGACTGCGTCCAGATATGCATCCACCTTATTCTTATATACCGCGATCGGATATGAGGTAAATGAACAGTACAAACATCTTGTCGGACAGAACGGTATGCCTATATACAGACAGTATTCGTCCTCCTCCGCCACAGAGTCTATGATTTTCTTCTCCCTGTCAGCCACCGCCACTGCCAGCTCGGCTTTCTCACGGGAGGTTCCATATATCTCCTGGTAGTTTCCTATTATATCCTCTGAGGTCATACCGGCTTCCATATAAGACACAGCTATCTTCGTAGGTCTGATACCCGTCAGGGAGCCCCACGGAAGTCTGCGGCCTGTATACTCCGAAAGCATGTTGTATATCGCCAGCTTTAACGGATTCCTCACGGCACTCTTATCCCGGCAGTCGCCATCCACAGGGATCTGTGTGCTGCACGCCAAAGTCCGCTCTCCTCCGTCTGCTACAGAATACAGCTCTATATTTATTCTATTGTCATCTATATCCGCCACAAGCGCCTTGTCTATCTCCGCCTTAAGCTCCGGCTTTTTGTCAAATATCTCCGGAACCACTATTCTTTCACCGCCGTAGAAGGCCTGGAGACTCACCCGGAGATCATTGTTGTAATCTTCTATATTCTGTATCAGTAATATCATATTTCCACCATGATCCGCCCATCAGAAGAACGGATTCATCTTCTTCTCTTTTCTTATAAGTGTTGTCTCCCCGTGTCCAGGGTACACCACGGTATCATCAGGAAGCACAAACAGCTTCTCTCTTATGTTCTCGAGCAGCGCATGCTCATCACCTGTAGGGAAATCCGATCTTCCCACACTGTATTTGAACAGCGTATCCCCTGAGAACAGTATATTCTCTGACTCGAAGTAATAGCACATTCCGCCTCTGGTATGTCCCGACACACTGATGCATCTCATCTCAGTGCCAAGCAGCTTCTTCACACTGCCGTCGCTCAGATAGTGATCCGTCTCAGTCTCTATCACCTTTTCAAATACACTGGTCATCATCGCCGACAGGTTCACCCTGCTGTTGCCGAGAACTTCCTTCTCGTCCTCCGAAGCATATGTATCCGCACCTGTGAGCTTCTTCAGATCTCCCATCGCCGCCATGTGATCCACATGACCGTGAGTGAGATAAATGCCAACGCAGGTATACTCATTCTTCTTCAGTGTGTTGTATATATAATTCGCATTCCATGAAGGATCAATGACTATCGCCTCCCCGGTCTGCTCATTTGCCACTATATAACAATTCGTCTGGAATCCTCCCAGCTCACTTCTGATAACTTTTAATTCCGCCATATAAACCTTTCCGGCCATCAGCCCGTAGTTCTCTCTATATCAATTATATTATCAACATTCCTTATCTTGGCAATTATCGTATTCAACTGTTCCTTCGACTTGATCGCAAATGAGATCGTGATCGTAGCCTTGCCCTGCTTGCTTGTACGGCTGTTGATACTGTTTACGTTTATATTTGCCTCGCTGAGGATCTTGGTTATGTCAAATAATATGCCGTTTCTGTCATCTGCATATATATTTATCTCGGTCATGTATGTGTTCGATGCAACAGCGTCATCCTTCCACTCTGCCTCGATGACTCTGGCTCTGTCCGCCTCGCTCATGCACAACACATTTACACAGTCAGTACGGTGTATGGACACACCTCGTCCTCTGGTGATAAATCCTATGATCTCATCCCCCGGAACAGGTGAACAGCACTTGGAGAATCTCACGGCAACGTCATCTATGCCGTTTACGATTATTCCACCCTTGCCGGTATGGTTGCCATGGTTCTTCTTCACCGAATACTCGTCCAGAACCTCAGCGTTCGTGGCAGTCTGTGGCTTGTGCTCCTTGTTGTACTCATCAATCAGACGGTTTACTATCTGACCTTCCTTGATTCCGCCATGTCCAACGGCGGCAACTATGGAATCCCAATCCTGGAAATTGTACTTCTTGTATATCTTCTCCTGATACTCAGGCTTTGAGTACATGGAGTAGTCTATTCCCTTTGATTTGCAGTAGTTCAGTATGAGCTCTCTTCCGCGGCTGATATTCTCATCCTTGAGCTGATGCTTAAACCACTGGTTGATCTTTGTCCTCGCCTGTGTACTCTTGACTATATTCAGCCAGTCACGGCTTGGTCCTGTGGAGTTCTGTGAGGTTATGATCTCCACACGATCTCCGTTGTTGAGCTTGGTATCTATAGGAACCTGTCGTCCGTTGATCCTTGCACCGACCATCTTGTTGCCCACCGCCGTGTGAATGGCATAAGCAAAATCTATAGGTGTGGATCCGCTAGGAAGGTTCTTAACATCTCCGGCAGGAGTAAAGCAGTATACCTGTTCAGCAAAGAGATCAAGGTCAGTCTTGACAAAGCTCATGAACTCCTTGTTGTCATCGGTATCCCTCTGCCACTCAAGGATCTGACGGAGCCAGGAGAGCTTTTCCTCCTCCTTCTGCATGACCGTACCGGTTATGTTCTCCTTGTACTTCCAGTGCGCAGCGATACCATACTCAGCCGTTCTGTGCATCTCGTAGGTTCTTATCTGTATCTCAAATGGCTGTCCCTCAGGTCCGATCAGTGTGGTGTGAAGGGACTGGTACATGTTGGACTTAGGCATGGCTATGTAGTCCTTGAATCTTCCCGGAATAGGCTTGTACATCTCATGAATGATACCCAGTGCTGAGTAACAGTCCCTGACCGTATTCACCTTGATACGTACCGCAAATATATCGTATATCTGATCCAGAGTCTTGTTCTGGTTCTTCATCTTCTTATATATACTGAAGAAATGCTTTACTCTTCCGTCTATCTCAGCCTCAAGTCCGGCATTATCAATATGCTTCTTGACATCGGCAACGACCCTCTTGATATAAGCATCCCTCTCGGTAAGCTTCTCATCTATCTGCGCCTTGAGATCCTTGTACACATCCGGCATGAGGTACATCATGGACAGGTCATCCAGCTCGACCTTGATCTTGCTGATACCAAGTCTGTGTGCGATAGGCGCATATATATCCATGGTCTCTCTGGCCTTCTCTATCTGCTTCTCCGGTGACTGATACTGGAGGGTTCTCAGATTGTGGAGTCTGTCCGCCAGCTTTATCAGTATGACTCTGATATCCTTCGCCATGGAGAGGAACATCTTACGCAGATTCTCCGCCTGAACCTCTATCTTGTCCGTGGTCATCTTGAGCTGTGTCAGCTTCGTAACTCCATCCACAAGGAAAGCAACCTCCTCGGAGAACTCCGCTGCTATCTCCTCAGATGTCATGACTGTATCCTCAACGACATCGTGGAGTATCCCTGCCACTATCGTCTCCTTGTCGAGCTCAAGCTCTGCCAGGATTATGGCCACATTCAGAGGGTGCATGATATAAGGCTCCCCGGACTTTCTGAGCTGTCCCTTGTGGGCAGCGTCCGCCACCTTATATGCCTTCTCTATCATAGTGATGTCGGCAGATGGGTGATATGTGAGTATCCTTGAGATAAGCTCCTTATACAATTCCTCCGGCGGTGTAAAATCTGCCGGTGTGGACAGATCTATCTCTCTCTTCGCCTTCATCTGCTTATTCGCCTGCTCCTCCAGCTTTATAAGTTCATTCTGAGGAACATTCTTGCCAGACGCAAGAGCCTTCTCGATGGCTGCTATTCCATCCTTCGTGGCCTGCTCCGAGGTGATAACACCTGCTTCCGCAGCCCTCTTTGTCTCCTGAGCTATTATATTGTCCTGTGTCTTATCCAATGTCTCTCCCATATGCTCACCACACTTCCTGTTTTATTCTGCCCTGATCATTCGCCCTCAAACTGTACTACTGAAGCCACGTCATATTTGGAAAGTCTCTCTCTTCCCTTCAGGTCTGTCAGCTCTATGAGGAATACCATCTTGACTACTATTCCGCCAAGGCTCTCTATAAGCTTAGCCGCAGCCTCTATGGTTCCACCTGTTGCAATAAGATCATCCACCAGCACAACCTTCTCACCCGGCTTGATGGAATCCTTATGTATCTCTATAGTAGCCTGTCCATACTCAAGATCGTAAGACATCTCCACGGTCTCTCTTGGAAGCTTGCCCTTCTTTCTCACGAGAACAAGTCCCTTGCCGTTCTTGTATGCCAGCGGTGCTCCAAATATAAATCCTCTGGACTCTGCTCCGGCGATGACATCGTAATCTACTCCCTCCAGCAGCTTGTCCATCTCATCGATGGCCAGCTTCATGCCCTCAGGATCCTCTGTTACACTTGTCACATCCCTGAATATGATTCCCGGCTGTGGAAAATCAGGAATACTCTTGATATACTTTTCTACCTCACTCATCTTACGTCCTCCTGTATGATATATATTACAAATGTACTTAATAGTATTCTCATCAAAGTCAGCTTATATTCCCTTGTTATAGGCCTCCATCTTCATCTGGAGTGAACGTCTTCCCATATATTCATTGATGCTCGGATAGTATGCGACATCTATCACTACGGCGTTCGGCTGACCATTTAACATTTTAACACATTCATCCTCTCCAAACCACTGTTTTATGTTATTCACAAATGTATCCGGATCAAAATCTATGGCATCCACGCACCTTCCGTACCCGGTATCAAGCTGGAGCTTCAGAAGATTTTTGTTTCTTCCAAGTATCTGCGCCCTTCGCACCGGTACTGCCGCCTGTGCAAACAGCGGTTTCCTGTTACCCTTTCCGTATGGTTCAAGCCTCTCGATCTGTTCCGTCAGCTCTATGCTGTTGTACGCCAGCGGCATGGCCACATCTATCATCAGCTTAGGTGTTATATCTTCATCCGTCAGCACCGCCGCTTCATTGAGCTTCCGCCTCAGCTCGTCAAGCCTCTCCTTCTCTATGGAAAAGCCCGCCGCCATGGCATGTCCGCCAAATGCAGTGAACATCTCCCGGAACCGGTTCAGCTCCTCGAACATGTTGTAGCTGTCTATGGATCTTCCCGATCCTTTCAGTATCCCCGGCGTCTCTGCATCCGTGAACACCATCACAGGTCTTGTGTATGCCTCCTTGAGCCTGCTGGCGATTATTCCCACAACGCTCTCATGTACAGCCGGTATATACACCACAAGTACCTTGTCCGCAAGGGTAGCCGCCTGTCCGAACTCTCCGTTCACAGTGGCTGTCTCAAGCATATCTGTGATATGCCGGGCTCCGGCCTCCGTCATGCTCTTTCTCTCATTGTTGACAGCCAGCAGTTCCCTAGCCCTTGCCTCGGCGACATTTGGATCTCTCTCAAGCAAGAACTCAAGGCTCTGTTTCGCATCCCCCAGTCTTCCCGCCGCATTGATGCACGGCCCTATCAGAAATCCCAGATCATACGTTGATATCTTCTTCTCATTTCTGCCGCTGAGCATCATGAGGGCATTCAGACCCGGATTGCGGCTGTCCTTCAGGCTTTCAAGGGCATATTTTACATAGAGTCTGTTCTCATCCACCAGATCCATCATGTCACAGTTGGTAGCCAGCCCCAGGATCTCCATGAATTCATTTACCTCGCTCTCGGCTATCCCGCATATCCTGTACATGTACTGGATGAGCTTGAACGCAACGCCGGCCCCGCACAGCCCCTTGAATGGATATTCACAGTCCTGCCTCTGATTGTCTATGACCGCATCCGCCTGGGGCAGCATATATACCCGCTCGCCGCCATCACTCTCCTCAAATGGGATCTGATGGTGATCCGTGACGATGACCGTAAGCCCACGCTCCTTCGCATATCTCACCTGTTCTATCGCCGCTATTCCATTGTCGCAGGTTATGATAGTATCAACACCATCCGATATGGCGGCATCTAAAAGTCTTTTATTTATTCCGTATCCATCATGCACTCGATGTGGAATGTCGTAATCCACCACGGTGCAATCATCAGCGCAGCTTCCGTGCAGCGCCGCCCATGTTCTCCGAAGGCCGAGAAGCAATATATAATTGGAGGTAACCCCGTCCACGTCGTAGTCCGAGATTATCCTTATCCTCCTGTTATCACTGAGCTTTTCCTTTATTATCTCACCGGCTTCCACCATATCCTTCATCAGTGCCGGATCGTGCATGGAATCCCAGCCGCCATCAAGGTACATAGCTATGGCTTTCTCCCCGGTGACTCCTCTGTTCGTGATAACCCTCGCCACAACAGGACTCACACCGAACCTCTCGCCTATGGCATTAAAGTCCGCTCTTTTGCCCGCCACTCTCCACTCTGGCTTCTTCACATATTTATCTATTATATCCTTCTGCTCCGGTGTCAATGTCATCTTCTGTTCTCCGTATCATTTTATCGCAGGAACATATCCGCATCCCTGCTGTATCCATCCACATATTTTAGCAGACGCATTATGGTATTACCAGTGTAAATGCCGCCATTTTGCCTGTAAATGTTGACATTTCACCTGTTATGTCTATTTGCTTTTTATTGTATAAATGTTATAATAAATATACATTTTGAATATATCTTTTGTGCATTTTGATGGCAGTATCTGAAAGTTCTATCACAAATGCGCAGTGCAAAGGAGGAGATATTTTTATGGCAAACAGATTCGTACTCAATGAAACCTCTTACCACGGAGCGGGTGCCATCGCTGAGATCGCCACAGAGGCAGTCGGCAGAGGCTTCGCCAAGGCTCTTGTGTGCTCAGATCCTGATCTGATCAAGTTCGGTGTGACCAAGAAGGTCACCGATGTTCTGGACGGTGCAGGACTTGCATACGAGATCTATTCCAACATCAAGCCAAACCCTACTATAGAGAACGTGCAGCAGGGTGTGGCCGCATTTAAGGCTGCTGAGGCAGATTACATCATCGCCATAGGCGGCGGATCATCCATGGACACTGCCAAGGGTATCGGCATAGTTATTGCCAACCCTGATTTTGCAGACATCAGAAGCCTGGAGGGTGTTGCACCTACAAAGAATAAATCAGTTCCTATATTTGCAGTTCCAACTACAGCCGGAACCGCAGCAGAGGTAACTATCAACTACGTCATCACAGATGTTGAGAAGAACCGCAAGATGGTATGTGTTGATCCTAAGGACATTCCTGTTGTGGCATTTGTCGATCCTGAGATGATGAGCTCCATGCCAAAGGGACTCACAGCAGCCACAGGTATGGATGCACTGACACACGCAATCGAGGGTTACATCACCGCAGCCGCATGGGAGCTGTCAGACATGTTCCACCTCAAGGCAATCGAGATCATCAGCCGTTCACTCAGAGGGGCTGTTGCCAATACGCCTGAGGGCCGTGCTGATATGGCGCTGGGCCAGTATGTTGCAGGCATGGGCTTCTCAAATGTAGGTCTTGGAATCGTTCATTCCATGGCTCATCCACTGGGAGCTCTGTATGACACACCTCACGGTGTTGCAAATGCCATCATTCTCCCAACTGTCATGGAGTACAACGCAGAGGCTACCGGCGAGAAGTACCGCGAGATAGCAAGAGCCATGGGCGTCAAGGGCGTAGACGACATGACCCAGGAAGAATACAGAAAAGCTGCAGTTGACGCAGTACGCCAGTTGTCCATCGATGTAGGCATTCCTACAGACCTTAAAGACATTGTAAAGCCAGAGGATATTCCATTCCTGGCACAGTCAGCCTACGATGACGCATGTCGTCCGGGCAATCCAAAGGAGACTAGCGTGGAGGATATCACCAAGCTCTACGAGTCATTGATCTAACTGACCCATTAGATCAAAATATGTCAGTCCTTTGCCGGGACTTACATATTATATATGGGACCTCACCAGTCCCCTTAAACCCCTAAAAACTAACTAAAAGAACTCCTGTTACAGAGATTTTGCTCTCTCTGCATCAGGAGTTCTTTTTTTGTTCGTCGGATCCATCTGTCATGCTCTGATGGACTCAAGAATATACTCTTGAAACTCATTCATATTCTTAAATATAAAATCTGCCTTATCCCTCATCTCATCATCCGGCTGCACGAGGTCCGGGATCATGGCAATCTTCATCCCTGCCGCATATGCTGCTCTGACTCCGTTGTATGAGTCCTCCACCGCCCATGCACTCTCCGACTCAACTCCAAGCTCTTCACAGGCCTTCAGGAATATATCCGGTGCGGGTTTGCTCCGATCTACCATGTCTCCACATACAAGCTTGTCGAAGTAATCTATCACCCCGAGGTTGATGAGCTCCATGGTGACTACCTCTTTTCTGGTGGATGTGGCAAGGGCACATGGTATGCAATTATCCCTGAGCATCTTCAGCATGTCCGTAACTCCCGGCTTCAGCACAAGCTCTCCCTCTGCCGCTGCCCGGTGGAATTCCGCCGCCATCTCAACCTTGAGGCTCTCATATCTCTCCTCATCCAATGTATCCTGTCCTTCACCACATCTTCCTTTGTACATCTGCACGAACAGCTTCTTCGCCGCCTCACGGTTGAGTCCAAGGGCAGCCATACAGAAGCTCTCTATGTCCTCTATGCCATATTTGTCCGCTGTCTTCTGCCAGCTCTTGACAACCAATTGTTCTGAATCGAGGATGACTCCATCCATATCAAACACCACTGCTTTACAATTCATATCTCTTCCATCTCCCAATAATACAACAGGCTTCCACAGCATCTCTGCCATGGAAGCCTGTTATAATCTGTCATCTGACATCCGTCCGATAACTTTATTCTATTAAGCATCTTTTTCTGTCTTACCAAGCTTTGTCTTCATGTAGTACCAGAGTGGTCCTGTGATACATACTGAAGAGTAAGCACCGATAACTACACCAGCCATAAGTGTGAGAGCGAACTCCTTGATAGAAGCTACACCCATGATATACAGAACGAATATTGTCACAAATGTTGTGAGTGATGTATATATTGTTCTGCTGAAGGTCTGGTTGATACTCAGGTTGACTATATCCTTGTATGTGGCCTTCTTAGGCTTCATAACACCTATATTCTCTCTTACACGGTCGAATATGATGATAGTAGCATTGATCGAGTAACCAACTATGGTGAGCAGACATGCGATACATGTGTTACCAACTGTAAGTCTCAGTATAATATACAGACAGAATACCATCGCAACATCGTGGAGAAGTGCGATAACTGCACTTGCACCAAACTTCACATCATGGAATCTGATAGCAATGTATATAAGCATCAGGATAGCTGCAAGGATGACTGAGAATATAGCGTTCTTGGACATCTCGCTGCTGACCGATCCACTTATTACATTTGCCTCCTTGACATCTGCGCCAAGCTTGTCTGTGAGTGCGCTGCGCACCTTGGACATCTGTGAGTCATCTGTTCCGTCATCTGAAAGTTCAGGCATCTTGAACACGATCTCATTTGTTCCGGATACTGTCTGAACTGATATTCCCGCCTCGCCGATACCGGCTGCCTCTGCAATGACAGGAACTATATCTTTCTCAGCCTCGCTAAGTGAGTACTCTTTGTCAAAACCTACTGTAAGGCTTGTACCGCCTGCAAACTCAACACTGAAGTTAAGTGGTGAACCCTTTGACTTATTATTAACAGGCATCATACAGAAGCATGCGATGATCACAATGAGTGATCCGAGCATACAGAACTTACCTGCCTTCACGAAGTTTGTCTTCTTTGGCTCTCTTGCAACGCCGAAATACTTGGCATCTGTAACGCCGAGATTTACAAGCGCTGTGAGCAGTGACTGACTGACTGCCAGAGCTGTGAATACTGAAAGAACAACACCGATAGCCAGTGTGATCGCAAATCCCTTGATAGTACCTGTTCCGAATATTCCAAGTACAAGAGCTGCTATAAGTGTTGTAACGTTACCATCTATGATGGCTGACAGGGCATTATGGAAACCACCCTTTACAGCCTGCTTTACGGACTTGCCATCCGCCAGCTCCTCTTTGATACGCGTGAATATGATTACGTTGGCATCGACCGCCATACCTACTGACAGGATAACACCAGCTATACCAGGAAGTGTCAGTGTTACGTTGAACAGATTGAGTACCAGCAGATCAAGTATTGTGTAGAATGCCAGAGCAAATGATGCCACAAGACCTGGGATCCTGAATACTATGATCATGATAAGAAATACAAGTGCAATACCGATCGCACCTGCCTTAAGGCTTGTGCTGATGGCATCTGATCCAAGTGTAGCACCTACTATATTGGAACGAACCTGCTTAAGTGTAAGAGGAAGTGCACCGATACGGATAGTAGTAGCAAGCTGCTCGGCCTCCTCGTAGCTTCCGATCTTGTTGATTTCTGCGCTTCCGCCTGTGATAGCACTCTGAACAGTTGGAGCGCTTACAACCTTATTGTCATATATAATATATACGATTTTTCCTACATTCGCTGATGTTACATCTGCAAACTTCTGTGCACCTGCATCTGTGAACACAAGCTGTACCACGTTGTCGTTACCATTGTCTGAATCGATTCCGGCTGTGGCATTCTTGATGTCATCTCCTGTAAGAGCAGCCTCATACTCCTGTCCCTGTGACCACTTTGTGTAGTTGTCAGGATCAAGGAACTCAAGCTTTCCCTCAATATTCAAAGCCTCAAGTATCTCATCCGCATTGGTAACTCCAGGTATCTCTGCTGTGATCTTCTTATCTCCATCCTCGTATACTGAGTACTCGTTGGTATATGCCTCAACTCGTTTCTCAATCTTATACTTGGTATCCTCGAGATCTTTGTCACTGTAATCGTCTTCCTGAATCTCGTAAGTTACACTCAGACCGCCTTTAAGGTCAAGTCCAAGCTTGATGTACTCAACTTTACCTCTGTCCGCAACACCGAATATCGCTGTATATATAGCAACACCCAGTACAAGCAGAAAGGCTATGATGACGAGCACAGCATTTCTCTTTGTCTTCTTCATCGTCTTCTCCTTTTACCCTTTTTATTCCTCTTCTGCCTCATCGGCCATAGCCGCCTTCAGCATGATCGCACACTCTATACGCTTCTTCTGAAGCTCACAACCTATGTCATATGCATCAAGTATATTGCCGTGGAACTTGTATGAGTTGGCCGCACAGCCACCGCTACAATAGAATCTTGCAAAGCAGTCCTTACACTTATCCTTGGCATATACATTGCACAGCTTGAATTCATTGACTATATCCTGATTCTTGATTCCATCGAATACATTTCCTATACAGAAATCATCCTCACCAACAAACTGATGGCAAGGATAAAGGTCTCCCCAAGGAGTGACCGCCATGTACTCTGTACCTGAACCACAACCGGAAAGTCTCTTGGCTACGCAAGGTCCACCCTCAAGATCTATCATGAAGTGGAAGAAATTGAAGCCTCTTCCCTCCTTATGTCTCTTGATCATCTCCTTAGCCAGGATATCGTACTGCTCAAGCAGTACCGGTATATCCTCTTCCTTTATAGCATATGGCTCGTCCGGAAGTGATACAACAGGCTCAACGGATATCTGGCCAAATCCCAGATCCGCCATATGAAGCACGTCCTGTGAGAAATCAAGATTGTTATGAGTGTAAGTACCTCTTACGTAGTAGCTCTTGCCTGCTCTCTTCTTGGCAAATTCCTGGAACTTGGATAGTATCACATCATAACTTCCCTTGCCATTCCTGGTAGGTCTCATGTAGTCGTGGACTTCCTTCCTTCCATCTATGCTGAGCACCACGTTCGCCATCTCTCTGTTGGCAAATTCCATGATCTCGTCATTCAGAAGCACTCCGTTGGTAGTAAGTGTGAATCTGAACTTCTTGTCATACTTCTCCTCAAGGCTTCTTCCGTATTCCACAGTCTTCTTGACTACATCCCAGTTCATAAGCGGCTCACCGCCGAAGAAATCCACCTCGAGATTTCTTCTTAAACCGGAATTCGCAACCAGAAAATCCAGGGATTTCTTTGCCACCTCAAGTGACATAAGCGCCCTGTCTCCCTTATATTCTCCCTCACCGGCAAAGCAATATCTGCAGGCAAGGTTACAGTCATGGGCGATATGCAGACACAACGCCTTGACAACTGTCTTTCTCTTCTTGAAATCTATAATATAATCTTTGTATACGTCATCTGTAAATAATGTTCCGTCCTCTACCAGTTGGGCTACCTCGTCATAAGCCTCGGAAACATCTGCGCTGTCATACTGTGACAGTGCCTTTATAATCTGCTCTTTATCATTCTCCTCATATAAAGAAATAATATCATAGACAAGATCGTCTACGACATGTACAGAACCACTACAGACATCAAGCACTATATTATAACCATTGTTCTTGTACTGATGAACCATAATTCTCCTTCAATATATTCCATCGGATCTATCCGTGAAATTCTAATTCAAGGCGCCACACACGGCACCCTTATACACGCACTAAAGAGGACTGTCATCATAAACGACGGTCCCCTTTAGCTGATCAAATACAAACCTGTTACAAATTACTTGTTGTTAACATTCTCACAGCTCTGATTACCAACTGTGCATGATGTCTTACAAGCTGACTGGCATGATGTCTGGCACTCGCCACATCCACCCTTGACCATTGTATTCTTCATAGTCCTGTTTGTGAGTGTTTTAATTCTCTTCATTCTGGATACACCTCTCTTTTTATGTCATATACCGGGATTATAACACAAAGATATATAAAGTAAAAGTTTTTTTTAACTGAGCATAGCCCCCAGCATCCCGCCTGCAACGCACATAATACACTTGGTTATAACTGCTATTCCCTCTCTGTCGCCTGAACCTGTAAACAGCACCGACACGGTCAATGCGACCGATATGTAAGTCAGGCCATACACCATCCCCCACAGGAAACGCTTCTCCCTGACTTTTCTGCCCGTAACAAAGCCCCCGGCAAATGTGGCCACTATGTATATCACAACAACCAGTATACCGAGCACCTTATCGCTTATCCCCACTTTGTATACGACCACCGCCGTTATAAACAGCATGATTATCGTGAGCAGATAGGACAGGATCAATCCCTTTACAACTCCCATAAATTTCTGACTTGCAGACATACTACCACCATATTCTTTACTCTTTACATTATTATGATGTTCCTCCTCATTTTATTAATAAAAATACAGCCTGTTTACTCAAACAGGCTGCATATATCTTCTATATCATAAAAGGTTTTGTATGCACGCTCGCGCGTGATATCATTTGGTTTTATCAGATCCACCACCATGACCGTACATAGCCCTGCCCGGCTGGCAGATATGATACCATTCACAGAGTCCTCAACGGCCACCGCTTCGTCCGGGTTTACGTCCAGCTTCCCGCAGGCCTTCAGATATATATCAGGCTCCGGCTTTCCGTGGGTGATCTCGTCTCCGCATACCTTTTCATCGAAGTATCCGGCTATTCCAACGCTATCAAGTCTCTGCTGCGCCCTCGTCCTCGCAGTGGAGGTTGCAAGTGCTATCTTCACGCCGTGTTCTTTTAAGAATCTCAGCGTGTCCTCGACATGTGGCTTTATGTCTATTCCATACTTTTCCACATGATCATCGAACAGATCCATTGTTCTCTGTCTGAACGCAAGATAATCAAAATCTTCGCCCATTATTTCCTTAAACACCCGGGCGTTGGAGGTCTTGTTGCCTCCAGCCACCCGGTCACATACATTTTCCATCTGTGCCTCAGGAATCCCTATGCTCATGCCGTTTTCCTTCCAGCACTTCCTGTATATCTTCTCCGTGTCTACCAACACGCCGTCCATATCAAATACAACTGCCCTGTACATAGCACTTTCTCCTACATTAAGCAGCGGCGTTTTTCTTTCTTCTTCTGCCAGCTATGATGATAAATGCAAGCAATGCAAGAAGCAGGATCGCTGCGATTATTATTATGATCAGCACAACCGGTGACATCTTTTCGCTGAGCTTGAAGGTGAATACCTCTCCTGTCTCTCTGTCATATGTTGTCGCTATATTACCGGCCTTATCCTGGGCTGTTACCTCAACCGTGTATGTATCATACTGGTCTACCTGCATCTCATACTTGTTATCTGCCTGATAGCTTGCAGGATCTATGGTATTGCCATTTATAACGATGGATGTGATCTCGTCTTCCTCATTCTCAAGACCTATCGTCATGTTGAATGGCTCTCTGAGAGTCTCTCCATCCTCAACACCTGTTATGATGATTCGTGGTGCAGTACCATCATACGTATAATCAAATTCCTGTGTTGCCGTGTGTCCAACCTTGTCAGTTACTGTAAGTGTTATCTTGTGATATCCGTCTGTCATATCTGAGAAATCGATAAGATTTACTCCGTCTATCTTGGCGTCAACCGAGAAGTCTGAAGTATCACTTACATCCCACAGTGCTTCGTAGCCCTTGTCTCGTATATCAGCAAAATCTGATGCATTGAGAAGCAGTGTTCCGTCATCGCTTGCAATGCTCTTGCTCATGAATCCGGCAAGTGTCGATGTAGCCTTGAGCTCAGGTGGTGTGTTATCGACTGTGAATACCAGGCTGTAATCATCAGCCTTATTTCCCAGTTCATCCTGCGCTGTTATTGACACCTCGTATACACCATCCTCAGAGAATCTCTGGCTTCCTGTGCTGAGCTCTGAAGAATTGCTGTAATTTGTAAAGTATGATGATGACACATCCTTGCTGTCCTTCTTCACGGTTATCTTCACATCATCTGTCGAGAAGAATGACTCCTGAACGCTCAGTGACATATCAACATAGTTCGGTGCGGAAGAATCCATACTTCCTATTGGGTCGTAATTCTTTACTTCCTTGTTGTCCTTATCCACTGCGCTCACCTTTACAACAGGTGCCTTTGAATCAACCTTGAAGGTCTTGGTCTGGCTGGCTGCCACATTTCCTGCAAGATCTCTTGCATTTGCTGTGATCGTGTACTCGCCATCCTCTGTAAAGTTGTAAGTTGCGGTATGTGGATTGCTTCCTGAGAAGCTGCTTGTTCCCAGCGTAGCGATATTCGATGCCGCTGTTCCGTCCGTCTTTCTGGTTATTGTCACGTTAAATGCATCTGCGGCAAGATTGTTGTTCTCATATGCAAATGAGAATGCCTCATCTATGCTGATGGTTGCATTTACCGCCGTTGTCTGTCTGTCGTTCATTCCTGAAATCGATATAACCGGTGCAGTCTTATCGATTCTGAACTTCACTGTTCTGGTCACAGCCTTGTTGCCCGCCTTATCCTCTGCGGACACGGTGACTGTGTAATCACCCTGGGCGTCAAATGTCACACCGCTGAGTACCTCTCTGACTGTGCTGACTCCATCGCCCTTTGTTCCCCAGGTAACATTCTTTCTGATATCTCTGTTCTCTACAACAGATCCACCCTCATTTGCTCTGACTACATGAATGGTGTACTTTCCACCTCTCATGTTATCTGTAAGTGTTACAGGGACTGTCACATCGCTGTTGTTTATAGTGTTGACATTTCCAAGCTGTATCTCAGGCTTGTGCTTGTCTATGTAGAAATGGGTTCCTGTTGTTCCTTCATTTCCACACTTGTCGGTAACGGTCATGGTGAGATCATACTCACCTTCCTTATCATATGTGTACTTCTTGCCCCATGTTCCGCCGTTACTCTTTATATAGAAGTATTGCGGATTCTCATCCACTGCTACATTTCCATCATTCTCTGTGATAATAGTGTTCTGAAGCGACTTGAACTGTTCCTCCACACCAACTCTGAATGATATTGAAGTCTTGAAGTAATTGTTATTATCCAGTCTGTACTCAGGATCATCGTCCACATACACAAGTGGCTCTGTGGTGTCGACGTAATAATTCTTTGTCTTGAGAGCACTTGTGCCCTCCTGAACACCGAACGCCTCGTCTGCTGCCGGCTTCAGTGCATTGCCGGAATTATCGGCTCCCTCAACTGTGAAATAATATACAGTTGCCTTGCCGCCCTTGGCTGTCATCTTATATGCTGCAGTGGTCTTGCCATCTGCTGTCTGGAACGGAACTGTGGTCTCTGACCAGTTTGAATCACTGTAGGTCTTGTAGTACACCTTAAGCGTCGCATTCTGTGTATCCATTCCATAATCGTCTTCTATGCCAAATGTAATAGTTCTGCTCCTGTTAAGGAATCTGCTGCTTCCACCGGACACAACTGATATCTCAGGGCTCTTCTTATCTATTACAAATGAAGTTGTTGCCTTACCCGACTCATTGCCAACCTCATCGACAGCAACGATCGTGATATTATAAAGTCCAGGCTCTCTGAATATTGTGGTCTTTTCTGCATTTGCAGTGTAATCCGCATCCAGCTCATACTTGCTTATGCTCTTGCCATCGCGTGTTCCTGTCACAACGAACTTCTCCACGAAGTAATTGTCAGTTCCCCTTGCTGTTATGGTCACATTGCTGTTATTCCAGTAATTTATCAGCTTTCCGCCGGCAGTTCCATCTATTGACACTGATGGCTTGACGGTATCAACTATCAGGTGTATCTCCTGACTGGCCTTGCTCTCGTTTCCTGCTCTGTCCTTCAGCTTAACAGTCATCGTGTACTCTGTATTTTCATCTGTTATGCCAAGGGCCTTTGCATCCAGTGTCTTTTCTATATCATTTCCTGATACATTAATGCTTCCTGTAATGTCCTGTGATCCGGCTGTGCTGCTTCTGCCTACTGTATATGTAACCTTGCCATTGCTGTCATCGTTATCGGAACCAGAGACCTTGATCTTCACGTCACTCTTTGATCTGTAATAGAATGTCGATCCTGATTTGTATTTCTGGTTTGCACACTCCAGCTTCACATTTGCCGGTGCAGTCTTATCATAGTAAACCTTTATGCTCTGTACTTCTTTGAACTTCGTGTCAGCATTGTTCGGATCGTGTATTCTCGCCATGAGTGAGATCTCGTACACACCCTCATCTGGAAGCTCGTAGGATATGTTGACCGTATTCTTGTCATATGCAGCGGCAACTGTACCCTTTACCTCAACTGCCTTATCCTTCTTTCCTGCAAATGATGTTCTGGTGATCACCAGCTTTGCGTCATCTGCTGCAAGCTGGAAGCCTGATACTGCACCCTCTACAGTCAGAGTATCATCATTTCTCCAGAATATAGCGCCGTTGTCAGCATCTGTACCGTTCGCAGATAACTTCTCTCCTGAAAGGCCATCCACATTGACATACACATATGTGTTCGTCTCTGTCTTATTTCCAGCCTCGTCAGTTACCACAACTGTCAGGACATAACTTCCTGAACCATCTATGCTTATCTCTTTTCCGCTCTGCAGGCCATTGTCACCTGTAGATGTTGAATACCAGTTCTTGACTGATGTATATGATCCATTTGCATCTGCCTTCTTGAGTGAAGCGACCGCCGATGCAACACCTGATGTGGCATCGCTGTACTTTATATTAAGAACAGCTTCCTTTGCGTCTGTGACCGTGTACTGCTGATCATTGTTTGTCCTGTCTGTTCCGGCGTTGTCCGTAACCTTTACAACAGGTGCTGTATTATCCACCTTGACTACAGTCTCTATCCTGCCATCTATTCCGGCGAAGTCCTTTGCCGCAAATGTGATGGTATGCTCTCCATCAGCCAGATATATGTCTGACTTTGTTGAATCCTGTACATCTCCACCGCTCACACGGACATCGCTGCTGTATGTGAACTTGTTTCCTTTTTCAAGGATCGTTTCCTTCTTGCCATCCACGCTGTATGACACGGTGTCTATGTAAGAATACTCTCCAGTTGCCTTCACTGTCAGCTTTGTGGATTTCACATAGCTTGTGGAACCGCCTGTAACTGTGAGTTCAGGCTTTCCTTCCTTTACAAATACAATGTCGCCATCCTCATCTGCGCCGACTGAGTTATTGCCAAACTCGTTCTCCTTGGCGTAAATGACAAGCTTCTTTGCATTGTCTGCATTGTCCTTCTTGAACCACTGTGCACTTATCTCGAATTCATATTCATATCCGCCGGACACAGCCTTTTTGCCTGTGCACTCCACTGCTGAAGCTGCACCCGTAAGCTTGTAGTACAGGCTCACGTCATCTATCTCAGTGTTATCACTGCCGGCTGTAACCTTCTTCACCTGTACAGTGAACTTATAAGCATCATCTACCTTGAGCTGAGGGAATCTGTAATCCACTCCGTTCTTCTGTATGATCTCAGGGGTAACACTTGTTATGACAGGAGCTTCGTTGAGCTTCTTGACGATAACACTGGTCTCCTCTGACTTGTTTCCTGCAACATCGACCGCTCTGAACTTGTATGTTCCACTCTTATCAGGTGCAACAAACTGGGATGTGCTCTCAGTCTTGCTCCAGGTCTTTCCATTGTCTGATGAATACTCCACATAGTCTATTCCTGTGGCATTTTCCTCTGCTGCATCTGTGGTATCCTTGGCGTCTATCACAAATGTTCTGTCGGCATCACTGCTTGTGAGGTTCAGGAGATAATAGCCATCGCTCACCTTGTTGTGAAGATTGTAGTTATCATCAGCCTCAACCGATATTGTAGGTGCCTGCTTATCCACGGCAACCTTTATGGTTCCAAGCAGCTCGAAATCACCGCTCTCATCAGTACCTGTATAATAGTAAATAGCTATCTTCTGTACTGCTGTGTCATTCTTCAGCTCATACACATTATCAAATGTGACAAGCTTTCCTGCTGCATCTGTGGCTGTAGCGATCTTATCGTCCGCTGTAGCTCCTTTGTAAACAGCCACTCCCAACTTGCTGCTGTCGATTCCGTCAACTTTGTCGGACTTGATCTTGAACTTTATTGCCTTGTCAAAATCCTTGAAGCCATACACCATATCCGCCTTATCGCCCTTTACAATGGCCGTTACATCTATGGTCTGTGTATCTTCCTCCTCCGCAAACAAATGAAAATGTGAATCGATCGCCACAAGAGTGAGTGTCATAACTACCGCCATCGTAAGCGCGATCAGTCGATGCAAAAGTGATTTATTCTGCATAACCTTTTTCATGTCCCTCTCCTCCTATATCTCTTCATCGGAATGTACTATAATTACATTCTTTATCATTCTTACCGAGCTCGCTGCGCGTCCTCCCTGAAGAACGGCTGTGGAATCATCTGCGTCATCGCTTCTAAGTACGTCCGTTGCTTCCTCGTCTGCGTCATCGCTTCTGAGTATGTCCGTTGCTTCCTCGTCTGCCTCATCACTTCTGAGTATGTCCGTTGCTTCCTCGTCCGCCTCATCACTTCTGAGTATGTCCGTTGCTTCCTCGTCTGCCTCGTCATTTCTGAGTACATCCGTTGCTTCCTCATCCGCATCTTCTCTGAGGATGTCTGTCGCCTCCTCAAAGCTGCTGCCATTTATGTCAAGATTCTCTTCGTCTTCCCTCAGAATATCTGTTGCCTCCTCGGCATCATCGCGGAGAATATCAGTTGCAGTCTCGCCTTCATCCTCCAGTCTCTTTTTCCCGAGATCAGCTATCGCTTTCTCGTAATTTGCCATTCCCTTCTCAGAATGTTTTTCGGCTGCAGTTGACTTTACATCCCTTACCGAAATTCTGGATGTATGGTTCTTGATCGCCTCCTGTTTGGAGGCACCGCCTCCCTGTACACTCTCATAGCCCTTCTCCTTGATCTCATCGATCTTCTTACGGGCTGTTGAGCCTGTGGCAATTCCCACCGCCTTCGGTATCTTTAACACGAAGAACAGTACCACCGCCACAATAGCGAATACGATCGCAAGTGCCAGGCCGCCATATAACATTACATTATAAACTGTTGCCATAACCTTTCACTCCTCCCTTACTCGCTCGTTGACCTTGAACTGCCATTTACTATGCTCTTAACTGTCAGGTCATTGGATAACGACTGCCATCCCTGCTTAAGACCATTTGCAAGTGCCGGAACTTTGTTACCGTTCTCGTACACTTTCCTCACAGCCCTTGTGGCACTGGCATTCCATGCTGCCGAATCGCTTCCAAATTTATTCGAATATCTATCGACCAGATAACTCAGATGGCTTACGTACACGACCGCTGCGTTGTCATCGGTTCCAAGTGTAGTCTCAGCGTTGCCATATATTCTCTCTGCCTCATCATAGTAGCTGTCATCGCCGCTGTTCTCTGCCATCTTGATATAAGTCTCAGCCTCGTTCACCGAGTATTCTGAATATGCTTTCTTGGATGTCTCTGTCGCATTCTCGCCCTCTATATCCAGACTGTTCAGATAAAGCGCTGCACTGTTCGCCGCAGAGTTGTAATAATGTAACTGCTGGCCCGCATCATCCGCATTCTCGGCAAGTTCTGTATATACCGAGTACATAACTCCTGAATACTGGCCATTGTAGTATTTTACGCCTCTGTCCGCCGGGAACTGGCTGTTCAGCACCTCTGCGTTGTCGTCCAGGTTCTTCATCGCCTCATCCATCAGCACCTCTATTCTGTTCGCAAGCTCCGGATCATTGGATATCTCGCCAAGATATATGTAAGCTATGTTGAGGTAATTGGTGTATTTGTCAGGATTGGTGTCATCTATGTTGTCACTGTTGTAATCCTGGAATGCAAATATATTTTCCTTGTTCGTATCAAAGCTTGCAGACTTGTTTATCTTGCTGTCACATATCGCAGCGTAATACTTTGCCTGCTTTGCCTGATCCGGGAAGTCCTTGCTCTCATCAACCATATTGAAATATTTCTTGGCCGCACTGTAGTCCTTGACCTCGTCGTAATACAACATGGCTATCTTGAACTTTACGTCGTCCTTTATCTCGTCCTTGTTCTTAAGTGCAAGTCTTATTCCCTTTTCTGCCGCCGTCTCGGTGTTGGCCGAAGTGTTTCCATCGTCCTCTGTATAATAGTAAGCATATGTCTCCATATAGCCTATATAGGCATCCGATGCGGTTGGGTCTATGTCGACAGCCGCCTTATAGCACTCAAATGCCTTGTTGTAATCGCCCTCGTCGACTGCATCCCTCGCCTCGTTGACCTTGTTGTTGTAATCAAGATCCTTGAGCTGGCCTTTCTTTACTCCGCCTATCACAGCACAACACGCTGAGAGTATCGATAATCCCGCAACCACTGAGAACGCTGCTATCTTATGCTTTGCCTTTGCCTTGTATGCATCGTCGAGCTCGTTGTAGTGATCCAGCGCATACAGCAGTTCTGAACAAGACTGATATCTGTCCTCAGGACTCGGCTGACAGCACGTCTGTATAATTCTCTCAAATCCTGATGAGAGCATCGGATTCCACTGTCTGATAGGCTTTATCTCGTAAGGAGGCTCACATGGATTCTTGCCGGTAACAAGGTGATAGAGCGTTGCTCCCAGATTGTAAATATCTGTTCTTGCATCCGTGTTGTAGATTCCATGTCCCTGCGCATCACCGAACTGCTCCGGTGCCGCATAGCCTCTTGTTCCAAGAGCCGTGGTATCCGCATTGTTCTCCACTATGTATTCCTTAGCCGTTCCAAAGTCGATAAGCTTTACCGAGCCATCCGGCTTCAGCATGACATTTGAAGGCTTCATATCTCTGTATATGATCGGCGGATTCATGGAATGCAGGTAGTCAAGTGCACTGGCAAGCGCCCTGCCCCATTCGATTACCTTTTCCTGTGGCTGTGCTCCCTCCGCCTTGAGCACATCGCTGAGTGGACGTCCTTCTACGAAGTCCATGACAACGTAGATCGTGCCATTCTCATTGATGATATCAACGATTCGTGGCAGTACCGGATGATCCACATCCTTGAGGATATTTGCTTCTCGCTCCAATCCCTTTAAGAGTGTGGCTGTACTCTTGGAGCCATCATTCTTGATCTCCTTTACAGCCCACTGTTTATTAAGTCGGTTATCCATGGCAAGATAAACTATTGACATACCACCCTGACCGACTTTTTTAAGTATTTCGTATTTTCCGTCTAATACCGTTCCTAACTCTGTCATATATCGATCCCCATTACTCCGATTTAATAAGCACTACTGTTACATTATCCGTTTCTTTTCTGTACTTCACAAGCTCTGTGAGGAACTCACAGCCCTCCTTCATCTTCGCCTCGTCGACGCATGTTCCCGGGCCAAGTCTCTCTATCATCTCCTGAGGCGTTATCTTATGTCTGAATCCATCAGAACACAGCATGTAATGCGCTCCGGGAGCTGCCTGCCCAACTACGAAATCCGGTTCCACCACAGGTGAAGCTCCGATACACTGGAGAAGCACGCTTCGTCTGCTGTCCGTCTCCGCCTGCTCCGGTGTAAGTCTTCCCGCTGCGATCTCCCTTGCAACAAGCGTCTGATCTGCGGTGAGCTGCCTTATCCCTGAAGTGATCTCATACACTCGGCTGTCTCCAACATGGAGAATGTAGTACATTTCTCTGTATATGAGGATCGCAGAAATGGTCGTACCAAGCATAAATCCATTCTGCTCGCCATACGCCTTGATCTTCTCATTCTGCTCCACGGCAAGTCTTATCCACTGGTATCTCAGCAGCTCTTCACTAAAGCTGTTGTTGTCAACCATCTCAACAAACTGTGTGTCAAACCAGTTGCAGAAAGCTGTTATGACTTCCTTGCTGGCAACCTCTCCCTTTGCCAGACCTCCCATGCCATCACATACGAGGGAGAACACGACCTGTCCATTTGGAGTATCCGCTATCTTGATCGCCAGCGAATCCTGATTTGTCTTTTTCTTTATTCCTACGTCTGTATTGTATACTGCGCTAAACCCCATATACATTCCTCCCAATATTTATGTCTCAACTCTCGTTGCGGATATTCTATCTAATGTGATAGACAAGCTCCTCGTCCCCGAGTATAACGATCGCATTGTTCGTCAGGAACTTTTCTTCGCCCGCCTTCAATTCCTCTCCGTTCACAAATGTACCATTTGTAGACTTGTTATCGCTGATGAAGCACACGCCATTTCTCTTGGTGATAACACAATGAACTCTGCTTATAGCTGAATTGTCAGTAATCGCATAGTCCACAAGTCTTGCCTTATGTCCGATCTTGAACTCTGCCTTGTCCAAGCTTATTCTCTCGCCCGTCTTCACCCTAAGGAAATATGGTGCCGGTGCTCCATCAAATGGATTGCCCTGCACTGGCTGTGCCTGTGGCATCGGCGGTGTCTGTGGCATTGGGGGTACCGGCTGCATCTGTGGCATTGGCGGTACCGGCTGCATCTGTGGGTTCTGCGGCATCTCTGGCATCTGGTGTGCCTGTGGCATTGGTGGCATTGGCGGAATCGGTCTTCCTCCAAATGGGTTGCCCTGCATTAGAGGTATTGGCTTTATCTCCTGTGGCTGTGTTTCAACCGGCTCTGCTGGCTCAGGCTTGACATCCTGTGCTTCTGTCTCAGCCGGCTCTACTGCCTCTGGCTTGACATCCTGCGGCTCTGCCTCAACAGGAGGCTCTACAATCTCCGGCTTGGCATCCTGTGCTTCTGCTTCAACCGTCTCAACATTCTCCGGTTTATCCCCCTGCGGCTGTGCTCCAGCCATCTCAGGCTTAACCGGCTCCTCCATCGGCGGCACGCCTACCGGTGGCATTCCATTTGATCCCATTGGACCGTTTGGTATTGGGCCATTCGGTCCCATTGGCGGCATGCCCATCGGTGGCATTCCGTTTGGCACCTGGCCATTCGGTCCCATTGGTGACATGCCCATCGGTGGCATTCCGTTCGGTGCCTGGCCATTCGGTCCCATTGGCGGCATGCCCATCGGTGGCATTCCGTTCGGAACCTGGCCATTCGGCATCTGACCATTTGATCCCATCGGGCCGTTCGGTCCCATCGGTGGCATGCCCATCGGTGGCATTCCGTTTGGCATCTGGCCGTTTGGTCCCATCGGCTGTGCATATCCATTCATTCTCGCATTATTTCTCATAACCTCGAGTCTGCTCACCTTAGGTGACTCACCTCGAAGTATGTGGCTGTTGCCACCCTTTGGAGCATTTGTGGAAAGCTCCTTCATTCTGTCTATCTCAGCAGCGTCTATGCCTGCTTCTGCAAGCATCGCCTTAACCTCGTTCTTCATGTCCGAGTTTGAAAATGTACCTCTCATATTCGCACAGTTTATAAGGCGTGCTACGTAATTGTCATTGTCATTCTCTGAGTATCTCGCATCAACTATCACCGACTTCACAAATGCTCTGACCTCGTTGAGATCTGTCACTTCCTTCTGTACCGGAGCGACAATAAAGCAGACATCGTATGTCTCAGGCGATACAAATACACACTGCTCGTCCCTTGCAACATAGCTGAGCGAAACCATATTCTTACCAAACATCTCCAGTGCATGCAGAATGTTGTACAGAAGTGTGAGTATCTCCTTCTTGTTCATCTCCTGTCTCAGTATCTCCGCAAGAGGCTTCTTGTCATCGATCTGATAATTGAACACCCTGACTCCGGCATTCTCCTGCATGTCACACGGTGCCATCTCAGGCATAGATCCGCTTCTGCTCATATCATACACTTTAGCATCTATCACATCACTGATATCCAGACTGTAACTCACTCTGTAAGTTTCCCCCGCCGGAACTACAACAACCTTTTCTCTGTTCATTTTTTCAATCCCTTTCGTCTAAATCCGCATATTTTCCGTCAAAAATTATTTCTTCATTCAAACACCAAAAGCAGGTATTGCTACCTGCTCTTGTCCCACATCGTGGGTGGTGTATATTAACTTAATTTGAAGATAAAGTCCTCTCCACCGATGCTTATCATGGCATCGTTTGAAAGCTTCTGCTCTGCATTCTCATCCAGGCGCGCTCCGTTGAGATATGTGCCATTTGTCGCCTTGTTATCCTTCAGATAACATCCATCCTCTCTCTGGTAGATGATGACATGTACCTTGCTGATGGCACCATTACCACCGACATGGTAATCAACACCTCTTGCCGCCTTTCCTATCTTGAACACAGCCTTGTTGACCATAACTCGCTCGCCTGTGTTGACACGGACTATATATGGCATAGCCTTTGGAGCGTTCCTGTTAACCGCTGCCTTCTCAGGTTCGGTATCCTTAACTACGTTCATTCCTCCGGTCAGCTCAACAGTGCTTCCTGTGCCCTTCTGCTCAGGCTCCTCTGCCTTCTCCTTCACCGGATCCATATTCGTCTCAGGCTCCGGCTGGTCACCGTCCATGAACTGTGGTGCAACTATCTGTTCTGTAGGGTTATCTATCTGAGCTTCCTCTGTCTCAGCAACCGCCTTCTGTATGATCTTCGCACGGTTGATCTTGATATTCTTAACAACAGGTGGATTATCCATAAGCTCGTCCGTAGATATCAGAACCGGCTTCTGCTCATCCTTCTTGTCAAGCTCAACCTCCGTAACTCCATCGGCAGCCTTTGCAACCTCTGTAAGTCCTGATGGCTCATGTACTGCCATATCTGATGTGAGAGCCTCTGTCATGCCCTCCTCGTCATCCTCTTCTTCCTCATCAAGGCTCTCATCTAACTCGAGCTCCTCAAGAACGCTGTCATCAAATACCGACATATCTATCTCGCTTGATACATTCTCTTTCTTCGTCTCATCCGAATCAAGATCAAGATCCTTGAATATCGCATTCGCTGCGGCCGCCTCGTCACTGATCTCCTCTACCTCATCAAGCTCGTCTTCCTCATCATCGCCAAATGACACGTCCTCAAACTCAGGCAGATCATCCATACTTGTATCAGATGCCGCCGTGTCAACCGAAGACTGTGAAACCGACATATCTGAGCCTATATCAACGAAGTTCTCCTCCACCTGCATTCCTGCAGACTCCATAAGCTCTGTGAGCTGTGCATAGAAGTTTCTCACTGTGAACTTATCCGCATTCAACAGATTGAGAAGCTTTGCCACATAGTTGCAATCCTCACTGTCATCATAAATAACGCTCGTCAGCAAGTCCTTTGCGAACATCCTGAATTCGGCATTGATATTGGCTTCTGACTCAACTGGAACACATAACATTCCAACATCGTATGTAACCGGATTAACATATGTAAACTCCTTGTGAAGAACCACATATGATGCCGGTATTCCAAGATCACGTAAATTAACTATACCAGAAGCTACCCCTCTGATTATCCCCAATATCTTCTCAGCATTTACCGTATTCGAAAGGAGTGCGTCAACCGTTGTCCTGCCTGTAACGTTATATGTAAGATAATCGTTCTCATCATCCTCTTCATAAATGATATCAATGAGCTCAGGAATCCGGTTCTCCTCCAGATAATCCAATAACTCCTCGTCAAACTCACAATCATCATTCAGAATATATGACAAATATTTCTCAGAGCCGATATTTCTTACCTTGAAACTTATTTTCCTCATCAAATATTCCTCCTATCGCACCTCCATAAGCGCATAACTAGATGCATAAAAACCCAAAAGGGTACATACTCCTTTATTATATATAAAAAGTCTATATATCGCAAGCAGTTTATACCCTTTTAGATAATTTTCGCTATATAATTTTGTCTATATTTTTTTACTCTGAATCAGTGCTTTCATCGGAGCCATCTTCTGATCCATCACCCTCTGCAGCTTCCTTTTCCGCCTTGGCTGCATCAGCCTTTTCTATGTCAGCAAGATGTCCCTCGTATGTCTTATTAAAGATACATGCTCCCTGGCTCTCATCTGATGTCAGGTAGTAGTAGTAATCATGCTTAACCGCATTCAGGACACCCTCTATGGATGCCTCGCCCGGATTACATATAGGGCCGACAGGAAGTCCTGTGTACTTGTAGGTATTGTACGGTGAATCAACCTCCAGATCATCATATGACAGTTCTGCCTGATTGTACTGACCGTCAGTCACAACATAGAGAACAGATGGATCTACCTGAAGAGGCATGTCATCATTCAATCTGTTGATAAATACTCCCGCAACCATCGCTCTGTCTGAATCCAGCTTACACTCCTTCTCAACTATGGAAGCCATGGTGAGAACCTCAAAATCTGTATATCCAAGCTCCTCTGCCTTCTTCCTGAAGTCATCTGTGTAAATGCTGTTAAACTTGTCTATCATGTCCTGTATGAGCTCCTTTGGAGTCATATCTGCATATATGTCGTAAGTAGCAGGGAACAGGAAGCCCTGTAATGCGTACTTGACTTCCGATGAAGGTATCTCAAACGGATACTCAAACTCTCCCGACTTGCACGCCTCAAGAAACTCCTTTGCAGAGCAGAAGCCCAGCTCCTCGCATCTGTCAGCGATCTGTTCAACCGTAAATCCCTCAGGAACTGTCAGTGTATATTTTACCTCTCTGGTCGACTCCACGTAACACAGAGTCTTTATCATATCCAATGTCGACATACCTGTTGTGAGTGTGTAAGTACCCGGCTGAAGACTGTGGCTGTACTGCGAGCCGGTCATTCTGAGCTGGAATGCAAGCTTATACTTTATAAGCCCCGCATCTTTAAGTATAGATGCTGCCTCCTTGACAGATGTATCCTCAGGTATGGTAACCTCGATCTTCTCTCCGCCGCCGGCACTGTAGGTGCCCTCATATTCCTGCATAAATCCGGTATACGTCTCCTTAACCTTGTATACCCCGAACAGCACCAGACATACCGCCAGCGCTATTATAATAACGGGTCTTGCTATGTTTCTCCAATCCATCTCTTTCTCCTTCTGTATCTGCAAATTTCATTTGCCTGTTCTGTTAACTGATGTTATCATTACCCTATCTTATACCAAGAAAGGAATGATATACATGGCAAATCCAATAGTTACTATCACTATGGAAAATGGCGATGTCATGAAAGCAGAACTCTATCCTGACATTGCTCCAAACACTGTAAACAACTTCATCTCACTGATCAAGAAAGGCTTCTATGACGGAATAATCTTCCATCGTGTAATAAAAGGCTTTATGATACAGGGTGGAGACCCTCAGGGAATCGGCATCGGCGGTCCTGGATACTCAATCAAAGGTGAATTCTCACAGAACGGATTCAAGAACGATCTGGCCCACACTCCCGGAGTGCTGTCAATGGCCCGTTCCATGATGCCTGACTCAGCAGGTTCACAGTTCTTTATCATGCATAAGACATCTCCTCATCTGGACGGTGCTTACGCTGCCTTCGGTAAGGTTATCGAGGGACTTGACATCGTAGACAAGATCGCAAATGTGCCAACTGATTACAATGACAAGCCTCGTCAGGAACAGAAGATGAAGACTGTAACAGTCGAGACCTTCGGTGTTGATTATCCTGAACCTGTAAAGGCTTAATTGAAAGTATTATAACCCATATAGCAGTTTTTGAAAACACTTATAATTCTTCTTACAAAAAAATAAACATCTGCCCTGCGATCCCAGGTATACAGGAGTTCGCAGCAGATGTTTTTTTATGTTCATTTATTGTACTATCCTTCCATCCTTCATCTCATATATCTCATCGCACAGATATTCCAGCTCCTCCCTGTCGTGGCAGGCAGTGATTATAAGACTTCCTCCATCACGCAGCTTCAGCAACTCCTTCTTTATGTTCTCTACAGACTCTTCATCAAGTGCGTTGATAGGTTCATCCAGCACTATGACATCCGGCTCTCCCATGATTGCATTTGCTATGCCAAGCTTCTGCTTCATTCCAAGGGAATACTTTCTGTATACCCTCTTATCATCCGGATCAAGACCTGTCCTCTCTATGGCATATCTGACATCGTCATCACTGATCCCTCCCATGAGCTTTGCCAGAAGCCTTAAGTTCCTGAAGCCTGTGTACTGAGGCAGAAATGACGGATTCTCTATCAGAGCACCTATACTCCGTGGAAACTTTATGTCCCTGTGGAGCTCCTCATCATCTATATATATGTGTCCTCCATCAGGTATGAGCAGACCACATATAGCTCTCATAAGCATTGTCTTGCCACAGCCATTCTTTCCACGGAGTCCATATATCCTGCCCGGAGTCATGGTCAGACTGATATCATCAAGTATGACTGAACCCTTTATCTTCTTATTCAGATTTTCTATCCTTATCTCGCTCATATGTATTCTCCTATCAGATTATATCCTTATTATCAAAATACACGATTCCTCCTGCAAATGCAGTGATCAGCATACCAGCCGCAAGCACCACTCCACTCATGGGATTAACCCCATCTGCCACTACATATGACACTCTCTGCCACATCGTATAATTTCCCGACAGATACCATACAGTATAGTATGCCGACAGAACATACACTCCACACACCGCTGCAAAGCTGATAACCGGCGTGATTATAAAACCCGCCAGTACCTGAAGCTGGCTTATCCCCAGCGTTACCAGCATCGGTATAAATAATGTTATCAGAAGCAGATCTGCGGCACTAAGATTGTATGTCTGCGGAGGATACAGCCGTGTTGTCAGCGCCGCCGTCATATCCATGGTCATATCTGCCCCATATGCCGCCGCCATTAAATATATCGTCAGCACACATACAGCAAAATACATTACCACAGCCACCGTACAGTATATGAGCTTGCTGACCCACCAGCTTCTTCTGCTTCCGGACGCAAGGCACACCACTCTCGCATTTGCGGCGAAATCATCACTGGAATAATATGCCAGGAAATAGGCCAGGCCTATCTGGAACGCAAACCAGTATATCGGTATGTAAAATACGCTCCTTGGATCAAAGTAATACACCTCCATCCCCTTCATCGCAAACAGAAGATAGTCCGCAAATGTTCCGTTGGTCAACAGGATATTCCCATCTGCAAGCTCGATAAGATATGCGTGGAGCTCACGTGTCTGCGACACCGCAAACAGTAACGGCAGTATAAAAAGAACACATCTCCTTAATATTCCATTTTCCATATCTCTTCCGAGAAGTCTCAGAGTCCTCATTCCCGCATCACCTCATATCTGTCCACCACATACATTCCTTTTTTATCTGTATTTCCTTCTTTCATAGAATATCCCTTCTTCTGTGCCATATGTATATAAGAACGAGTGCCGCTGCACTCACCGCAGCATACATCGTCACCATCTGGTACCTGTATGTAACCACATTCTGCAGTGGATTGACCATCTGCATGGCTGACCAGGTTCCAATCCCACGTCCCTCAAACATCACACCGGTAAATACATACAATGCGAACGGAGCCATTATCGTTGAAAATCTGCTCCCGCACCACCTCGCAAAGCACATAGCCACAAGACCTGTTATCCCTCCAAACACTGCATCGAGCAGCGTAAACAGCAGCGCATAGCACACAGGATGCTCTGCAAATATTCTCGGGAACATGTGGCAGTCTATAATTCCTGCATACAAAAATGTCAGTTTTTCCGGTCTTTTATCCGGATATATCCCCGCAGCAATGAACATGGCTATGAGCAGCGGGCACGCCACGGCTGCCGCTCCCGAAGCCGCCACAGCCGCTTCCTTTGCAATCATATAGCTTAAGCGGGACGTCTTAATACATATACTGCTTTCATATCCGGTTTTTTGATCCTGATAACACGACCCCGCATACGGAAAACACGCAATCAGTGGCAGCAGTACGTAAAACAAGCTGTTGTATGCAAACTGATAGTCTGTCCCGATCCATGTCTGGATCAAAGCCCTGCCTCTGTTAAATCCATACTGGCTGACATTAAGCCATATGTCCGCCAGCCCAATCAACGTTCCCAGAGCTACGCTTACTGCAAGCCACTTATTTCTGAACGCTCTGGTCATTTCAAATCTTAATACTCTCATATCTCAACACCACTTCATTCAATATCCAGTCTGATCATCAGCTTATCAGGTTCAAGGGTGAGTACATAATAGAAGCTCTCCCGCTCCAGGTTATCCCACGTATCCCTGCTAAATGACACCCGCGCCAGACTTGTCACATACCATATATCCTGATTCATTCCGGGCTCCAGATCATTACTTGTAAACGTATTCAGTTCCCGGCCAGAATACAAATTCACCGAACTGCACCATGTCTGTGACTCAAAGCCACACTCAGTCGCCGCCATCACAGTATCCCAATCGATCGGTTCTTCAGTTGTATTATCTACATTCAGGCGTGTACAGATAAACCGATCCTCCGGGCTCAGCACATCCACACTGTCCACATTAAAACGTGCTTTATACTCATCTATACTGTATATGCGGGTCTCCCTGCATTTTATAAGCAATCCATCCACCGATACATTCTCAGCCGCTTCTACAACTCTGGTGTCATCACTGTACGCCCTGTTAACGCTGAATATTCTTCCGCACCACAAGGTGACTGCACACAAGCTCACAACACCCAATGCCATCAGAACACCTCTCCTCATGCATATACCTCCACAAAATCTGATTCCCACCTCATGGCTTGTCATCCGCTTCCGGCTTTGGGAGTGCATCCAGATCCACAAAATCCGGAAGATCCGCCGGATTGTACGTAAAATATCCTGTGATCACCTGTCCATAATAATATTTCACGCCATCCTCCGGCTCCTGTGGCACAACAAGTCCAATCGTACATTCCATTGTCTCGTGTCCTTCCAGTCTGTATAGATAGTACCAACTGGCTCTGTCATCGCCCTCTGTGTGGACTGATTTGTCAAAGTATACCATTCCTTCTACGAACGAAACCTCACTCTCACCGGGAATCCTCTCCACAATGTCGTATGGGAACACATTCTTCACAACCGCATCCCCGGTATTCGTCAGTCTGCACTTAATAAAATACAGCTTATTGGTCTTTACCACAGTCTGCGTATGCTTATCTATCACATCCTGATACTGTGCAGTTATCTCCTCACACTCCTCAGGAGTATACGCATCCCCTGCCGACTCCTGAAATTCCTTGTATCCCGGAGCCTCCTCATACAGAGCATCCCAGTCTGTTATCTCCTCCTCCGACTCAGGCTCCGGCAGAGTCTCACTGCGAAAATATTCAACCGGATATTTATCCTCTGTTGTTATCTCGTCACCTGTGTATACATCAGCCGACAGCAGCTCTATCTTCACCGCTCCTGACATCAGCACGTTATCACCCACACCTTCTTTTTCACTTATTTTCTCTCCGGTCTTGTTTCCCGAAGCTTCGCTGTCTGTCTCTTCAGATGCCGCCTCAGACGACTTCCTTAACGCTCTGTCCTCTGGGGTTTCCCGTTTTTTCTGGAGCACATACGCCGAAGCTGCCACTGCTGCCATGATCAGCACTGCTGCCACTGTCATCACAAGATATCTTTTCTTCTTCACTTCTACTCCTCCCAACTCTGCCTTTGCCATCCGTCTTATGTCACTGCTTTAATCAGTCATAAATAGTGTAATTTCTTGTGGAATCCGGACTCCACCAGCCCTTTGAATCAGTCTGTGCTTTGACTGTCCTGTGCATCCTCAAGCCTGCATAGGCATAGCCTTTCTCGTTTACCATGTTTGTGATACTCGCCTCAATTCCAAGCGGAATAATATGCGTATCAGATTTTACTATTGGGTTTGTCCCTTTTGATGAATGCGAGCCCATTACTGTGTAACTGAGCTTTGGTCCTACTGTTGGATATACATAAACCTTTGTCTTATTATATTTACGTCTGTACGAACTATAACCATATCCGCTGTTATTGTTGCTAAAAGTAAACAGCTCGTTATCTGTATTAGAATATGATTCTTTGCATGTAACCACTGTACCTGCATTATTTGTATGTACATTCTCAGCCTTAGCAGGTGCAGCAATTCCCGCTGCTCCTGACACTGCCATCGCTCCTGCAACAGCGAACATCGCAAGCTTTGATTTCATTGACTTCTTCATAACCTTTTGTCCCTCCTAATTAATTATCTGCGGTCTTTACTCCAATTTTGCCACTTTTAACAATTTTGCTATTGTACTTTTCTGTGTCTGATAGTACAATCCGTTTATCAAGATTTTTCCAGCAAATGATTGTCTTGATATTTCTAATATCCTGAAGCTCAACTCTTCAGGATATTTTACTTTGTCTCTTTCTGTGAATCGATATTCCTGAGACACTCTGGGAGTTCTATCTCTCCCCATGCACCGAAACATCCTGTCAGTCTAATCACATCTTCTGCCATATTCTCAAGTATGTCCGACAGCATATTTCTAACCCTCTTCTGCGTCACGCATTGTCACCCCCTTTTTATTTCTTTTTATCAGAGATGATAATTTTAATATCATCACTTCTATAATCTGCAACAACCATATCCATACAATATAGTTATTGTAAGATTTCACCCCAAGACTCACCGCTCCAATTATCAGCACACCTGCTATACCACGAGCCTTTATCATATTTTTTCTATGTTGATTATATTTAGGTCTCTGTTTTGATGGTATAGGCGCAAATAATGCTATAACTACTATCTCCGATACCCACAATGAATTCTGCAGTTTGCTTGACAATATAATATTTTCTCCGCATGCTAACACCACGATATAAAACAATACAGTCACCGCTGTACAGCCATACCATGTTTTCATATGTATACCGCCAAGATAATTTCTTGTAAGTTCTATTGTCAATCCTGTTATTATTGCTATATCAACGTGTCCCAATATTGAAAAGAGGCCCAAAATAATTAAATATTTCTCTACCTTGTCAATAAGAAGCAGTATAGAATATTGTATTTTTACATCACGATCCTCATCGCTTCTGTATTTTCTGCCCAGCAGGATCTGTGTTAATAATATTCCCAGCTTATTGTTTAGATTATCTATTTGACCACCTCCACTTTTCTTTTATCATACAACTACTTAGATTGCAATATATTTTGCTTAATTTGTCATGAACGGTATCTATCATGTCATAAACGACAATTGACGCGGTATAAATCGTCTTTGTATAATGTTATATTATCTTTATGGAGGTTGCCATGATACATCATATCGTAGACTCTTTTTGTTATATTATTGAAATTTTATATGATCTCATCATGCTCTCATCCATTGCCGGAGTACATATAAAAGAAATGCGACATCCTGTGATAAGTGCAATTTTATACTTTTGTTTGGGAACCTTTTTTTCATCCCTGTTTCCAGGTGCGCTTGGGTGGATCATCTTATGTTCACTAGCCTATTTAACGACTCTTTTTATCTTAAATACGACTATATTTAATTCTCTAATTGCCTTCGTCATATCACACACTTTTATCCTTCTTATTCAAAATTCTATAATTCTGTTATTTTACAGAGTGAATTTTAATAATCAGATAGCCTCCTCCATCGCAGGCTCCCTGATTACTTTTTCTATTGCTTGTGCTATATGCAGGCTACTTCCATTCCATAGCTTCTACTCTCAGTTGATTAATGGCAGATTTTTATCCAAGTACCTTGTAATACATGTTTTTCTGATAATCATGCTTGAGCTGGGACTGCGTAAATACAGCACATTTAACACAATCATATATATCCCCCTCATCTCATTTTTCACCGTGATAGTCCTCATCACCGACATAGTAATCCTCAGCCAGCAACAGATCATCAGCAAGCAGCAGCACGATCTGGCAAATTACAACGTCTATCAGCCTATGATGGATGATCTGATTGAGGACGTCACGGGAAGGCAGCATGACTTTGACAATATATTGACCGGTATTCGAATGCTTCCATATACACACACCGACTACAGTTCATTAAAGGAGGCTCTTATCAGCAGTTCAGATGAGGTTATATCCGAATACAGAACCACCGAGCTTCTGAAAATCAACATGTTCGTGATCGCCGGGTTTATATACAGCAAACAAAAGCAGGCAGAAAAGGCGCACAAAAAGCTGAATATTGTCGTTCACAGCTATCTGCTCGAGAGCCGGATGCCTGAATATGAGCTGGTCAGGGTTCTGGGAATACTCATCGACAATGCACTGGAGGCCATATCTGAGCACGATAGTATGACTCTGCACCTGGATAGCCGGGACGGCAGGATCATCATCACCACTCTGAACAAAGGTCCTCTGCTAACACCCGAGATCAGAGCAAAGCTTTTCACGGCAGGCTATACCACCAAGACCTGTGATCGTCAGAAGCACGGTCTTGGTCTTTACAATCTCAGGCGTCTGGTATTTAAATATAATGGAAAAATATATCTGGAAAACGATTATCTTCTGGATGATACTCTGGTGCGTTTTGAAGTAATGGTTTAAAATACAACACATAGAAGGAAGGAGTCTTTTATAATGAGAGCTTTGGTAGTTGAAGACAATGTGGCACAATTAAATGGTCTGGCAGAAATAATAGAAGAAAGCTTCCCCGACATAGAATGTCTGAAGGCCGCCTGTTATGATGATGCTCTGGCTCTGGCAGATTCGCACAGCATCCAGCTTTTTCTGCTGGATATACAGCTTGGCGCCGACCCGGATAAGGACGGAATAACGCTGGGAGAACAATTGCGGAGGAATCCGCGTTATCAGACAACTCCTATTTTGTACGTGACAGCTCTTGTAAACGAAGCTCCCAGAGCGATCCACAAGACCAACTGCTACGATTATCTGGTCAAGCCCTACTCACAGCAGGATCTGATAGAATCTGTCTCCAAGCTTCTGAACCTTTCTCTGATCAGGGAGGAACCAATAGAGCTTACCGACAGAGATGGTGTACTTGCCAGGATCAGACCAGACAATATACTATACATTAAATCCGAGCTGCGAAACATGCATGTCCACACAACCACCGGACTATTTATATCCACAGGAACACGACTCTCTGTATTTGCGGACTCTCTTCCATCGTATTTTGCGCGCTGCCACAAGAGCTTTATCGTAAACCTTCATCATGTGGATACCTACGACAAGGTTACCGCCATGGTATCGCTTGACACACCGGACTATCAATGGATACCGGTTGGCCGCAAATATGCCACAGAGTTTGGTCACAGACTTAAGGCTTCCACAACTGCGCACAAACACGTTGAACAGGCTTAGCAATGATAAGGAGTATTTGAAATGCCGAATTCTATAATTGATCTCCTATGCTTTACATTGGAAACAATGAAGGATGTTATTTTTATATCTGCCCTCATCGGAAGAAAATTCCGGGATATGCGCCACCCAATTATTGGAATGGCTGCTTACCTTATACTCGGGAATGCAGTTTCCTTAATTTTCCCAAATGCATTTGGATGGCTGACATTATGCCTGCTGTCCTATCTCATGCTGTTGTATATTATGAAGACCAGATATTTTTATGTATTGATGGCGTATATTCTTGAATATCTGTATGCGGCTTTTCTTGAGGACATTATCATCATGGGTATGACACGTCTGGGTGCGAACAATGAGACATACTTGTCCATTTCCTGTGCTGTATTTTCATTTCTGATTTCAGTGGCTCTGTGCAGATATGCGCCTATGAACCATGTGTTCCAAACCTTCATGGGCGGCAGTGGAATTATCAAATTCCTGTCTATTCATTTGTACGTTGTGTTTATGATCGAGACCGGGCTGTACAAATTCAGTACCATCGACACCTCGGTGTATATACCTGTGATATCATGCTTTGCAGTTGTGGTCATTCTCTCGGATATCATCATTCTGGGACAGCAGCGAACCATAGGAAAGCAGCAGCACGATCTGGAATGCTTTAAAACCTATCAGCCTATGATGGCTGATCTGATAAAGGATCTGCGAAGCAAACAGCATGACTTTGACAACCATCTGACTGCAGTCAGAATGCTTCCATACACCTATAGGGATTATGAGTCTCTGAAAAATGCCCTGATAAACTATTCAGACAATATGGTATCTGAATACCGTGAGTCTGAGCTGCTTCGCATCAATCTGTCTGTTGTCGCCGGTTTTATATATAGCAAGATGATCAATGCCGAAAAGAACGGAAAGACTCTGAATGTGATAGTCAGACAGCATACATTGAAAAGCTGTATGCCCGAATATGAAATCATACGTATACTTGGAATATTAATAGACAATGCTCTGGAGGCTGTAGATGCTCCGGGATCTGCCACCCTGTCTCTTGACAGCAGTCAGAACCAGATCATCATAAGCACCATGAACAAAGGTCCTGTGTTGAGCTCTGATCTTAGAAGAAATATGTTTACCTACGGCTACACAACCAAGACCATCGACAAGCAGCATCACGGATATGGTCTTCCGAACATGAAAAAGCTTGTGGATGAATATGAGGGAAAGATATGTCTGGATAACCGAACCATATCCGGACAGAATTATATTTGCTTCGAGGTGACAGTGTAACGCAGCTCATGCACATAGAAAACCGGCAGTATACAGTTGGACTTCAACTCATATACTGCCGGTTTTCTATGCTTATCTATGGTCTGCCTGTTACAGCTCTACATTCCAGAAATCCTTGATGGTTGCGAAGTAATCCTCAGGTGTCTCTGCACGGCGGATAAGCTTAAATGAGCCGTCCGGTCTGAGCAGAACCTCTGCTGACTTCAGCTTGCCGTTGTAGTTGTAGCCCATGGCAAAGCCGTGTGCTCCTGTGTCGTGGATGACAAGGATATCTCCCATGTCGATCTTTGGAAGCATTCTGTCTATAGCGAACTTATCATTGTTCTCGCACAACGAGCCTGTCACATCATACTTGTGATCGCATGGCTCATTCTCCTTGCCGAGAACTGTGATATGATGGTATGCACCGTACATGGCAGGTCTCATGAGGTTGACTGCACATGCGTCCACTCCGATGTACTCCTTGTGTGTGTGCTTCTCATGAATGGCTGTTGTAACCAGGTGCCCGTAAGGTGCCAGCATGAAACGTCCGAGCTCTGTGAAGATAGCTACATCACCCATGCCTGCCGGTACAAGCACTTCCTCATATACCTTTCTGACACCCTCGCCGATGACCATGATGTCATTTGGCTCTTTGTCCGGTGTATATGGGATTCCAACTCCGCCTGACAGGTTGATGAAGTCAAGCTTCACTCCGGTCTTCTCCTTGATCTCAACTGCTGTCTCAAACAGAATCTTTGCAAGTGTTGGATAATATTCATTTGTCACTGTATTGCTGGCAAGGAATGCATGCATTCCGAATCTCTTCACGCCCTTTGCCTTGAGGATCTTGTATGCCTCGATGATCTGATCCTTTGTCATACCATACTTTGCATCACCAGGGTTGTCCATGATGGTGGTTGATATGGAGAACTTTCCGCCCGGATTGAATCTACAGCAGATCTTCTCTGGAATTCCTGCTGCCTTCTCCAGGAAATCAATGTGTGTGAAATCGTCAAGATTGATGGTTGCGTTCAGCTTCTTTGCAAGCACGAATTCTTCGGCAGGGGTGTCATTGGACGAGAACATGATCTCATCGCCCTTAAATCCCATCTTGTCTGACATCATAAGCTCTGTCAGTGATGAACAGTCTGTTCCGCAGCCCTCTTCCTTGAGGATCTTGAGTATCGTTGGGTTCGGAGTAGCCTTTACAGCGAAATACTCCTTGAATCCTTTATTCCATGAAAACGCCTTATAAAGCTTTCGCGCATTCTCTCTGATTCCTTCTTCATCGTAAATGTGAAACGGTGTAGGGATCTCCCTGATGATCTCCTCTGCCTTTGCCTTTGTAATAAATGGTGTCTTCATCTTTTTTTGTCCTTTCTGTGCTGTATTATGGCAAGTATCCTGCATACTATGCGTTGTTCTCCGCTGCGACAAGGTTCTCACTCTTGTGCATCTTACGGAGAAGTGGCTTTTCTATCTTACCTGTAGCATTTCTCGGAACGTGCTCAAATATGATCTTCCTTGGTCTCTTGTATCTTGGAAGTTCTTTACAGAACTCGTTGATCTCCTCCTCTGTGCAGGTCATGCCATCCTTTACCTCTATGATGGCCGCTGTGATCTCTCCGAGACGGGCATCTGCGATACCGATGACTGCAACGTCCTTGATCTTCTCGTATTTGCTGAGGAAGTTCTCTATCTGTACAGGGTAGATATTCTCTCCACCACTGATTATAACATCTTTCTTTCTATCTACAAGATAAATAAATCCATCTTCGTCCTGCATAGCCATATCTCCTGTGTACAGCCAGCCATCCTTCAGGCACTCCTCTGTCGCCTTTGGATTCTTGTAGTAGCAGGTCATGACACCAGGTCCCTTGAGGATAAGCTCACCGACTGCGCCCTGCTCAACCTCTGTTCCGTCCTCATTCACGATCTTTGCCTGCCAGCCATAACCCGGCACACCGATGGCTCCGACCTTATGTATGTTCTCTACTCCCAGATGTACAGCGCCCGGTCCGATGGACTCTGAAAGTCCATAGTTCGTGTCGTACTGATGGTTAGGGAATATCTCTTTCCATTTCTTTATAAGACTCTGTGGTACAGGCTGTGCTCCGATGTGCATCAGTCTCCACTGTGACAGCTCATAATCCTCCAGATGTACATCGCCGTTCTCTATTGCAAGCAGTATATCCTGAGCCCATGGCACAAGAAGCCATACTATAGTACACTTCTCATCGCTTACCGTCTGAAGTATGGTCTTAGCACTTACGCCCTTGAGCAGAACGGCTTTGCCGCCCACTATCAGGCTTCCAAACCAGTGCATCTTGGCACCTGTGTGGTACAGAGGAGGAATACACAGGAATACATCATCCTTTGTCTGTCCGTGATGTACATTCTCGACCTTTGCCGCATGCATCAGGCTCTCATGGTTGTGCAGGATAGCCTTTGGGAATCCTGTTGTTCCAGATGAGAAATATATAGCCGCATCATCACTGTCCTTGATGTCTCTCTTCTCGAATACACTTGAGCAGTTGGATGTCAGCTTGTCATAGTCCTCCGCAAATGTAGGACAGTTGCCTCCCACATAGAAGAGGATTCTCTTCTCAGCTATCTCGTCAACGACAGCCTCTATACGTCCGATGAACTCAGGGCCAAATACAAGCACGTCGACATCCGCAAGCTCTACACAGTATTTAATCTCCTCCGCATCGTATCTGAAGTTGAACGGAACCACTATAGCTCCCGTCTTCAACACTCCGAAATATATTGGAAGCCACTCAAGGCAGTTCATCATGAGGATACCTACCTTGTCTCCCTTCTGGATTCCACGTGACACCAGAAGATTAGCAAATCTGTTTGCCTTCTCATTGAACACGCTCCATGTGATCTCTCTTCTGTACTGGCATGTAGGATTCGACTCTATGAGCTCATACTCTCTCCATGTAACCCTTCTCGTCTCCTGCACATCAGGATTTATCTCTACCAGAGCGACATCATTTCCGTATTCTCTGGCATTTCTCTCTAAGTAATCTGTGATTGGCATAACCGTAACTCCTAACCTCTCTTAATAATTGCTCTTCTTTCTCAATTAAAAGCTTTAACGCGTTAAATTGCACGCTCTTTACAGTATATCCCTCACATGGAAAATATACAATAGGCAATTACATTTGAATACTATCATAAAAAATAGTGCTGATGTATAAGTTTTTTATCACTTATACATCAGCACTATTTCTTTTTCATGGATTCATCACTCTACGCATAGAATGACGCCTTGATCATATTGATATAACTGTTCATCATCTGTGATCCCACAAATGTCGCGATCATCAGTCCTACGCTGAGCGCCGGGCCAAATGCGAAATGATCGTCCTTGCCCTTCTTTCGCCTTGCAAGAAGTATCACGCCCTGGCATCCACCTATGATAAGTCCGATGAAGAACGCTATGACCGTAGCCTTCCAGCCAAGGAAGAATCCTGCGGCAAACATGAGCTTGATATCTCCACCGCCAAATCCATCCGGAATGACCAGCACTATCAGGAACAGTGGAAGACTCACACATATCATTCCTATGAGCCTGCTCACAAGTGAGAGATCACCGCCTGTCAGAGAAAAGCCTCCTCTTGTGAATATGGATATAACTCCAAGCACCAGTATGCATACATTCAGCACAAATGGTATCTCCATGGTGTCCGCGTCTATGAATGTGATGATAGTCAGCAGTGCAAAGAACAGGAATACCGTGACCGCCTCAAGGCTCACATCAAACTGCCACACCATCAGCACTCCGAACACTCCACCAAGTATCTGTATGAACAGGCATCTCGGAGAAAACTTCTCAAAACTCTTCGGCTTTCCCTTAAAAATATTCTCATTGTTCGGCAGCTTGAGTATGATCTCATTCGCCAGAGTGAAAAGCACCACCCCAAGTAAAAACGCAACTATACAAGCTGCTATATTAATTGAATTCATAAACAAAATATCCCTTCTAAAAATATTACTGCTCACGATGGTCGATGACACGCTGTGTCTTCTTCTCACTTCTAGGCAGCGTTCCAACAGGGACAACTGTGATCTTCGGTGTAACTCCGATCCTTGACTTGAACAGATCTCTGATCTGACGTCCTGTCTGCTCGAAATCTACACGTCCCTCGGCCTCAACTGTAACCAGCATGATATCCTTATTGGCAGGCTCATCATGGGCTATATTTATGGTGTACTCGCTTGGGACTCCATCCACAAGTGCAAGCAGCTCCTCAACCTGGCTTGGGAACATATTTACGCCGTGTACCTTGAACATATCGTCACTTCTGCCCTTGATGATATCCAATCTAGGATGCTTTCTTCCGCATGGACACTCACCCGGAATGATCCTTGATATATCGTGTGTCCTGAAACGGATGAGCGGAGCTCCCTCCTTCACCAGAGTAGTGATAACGATCTCTCCCTCCTCTCCGTCAGGGAGAGTCTTTCCGGTCTTCGGATCTATTATCTCTATATAAACATAATCATCCCAATAGTGCATTCCATTCTGGGCATCACAGCTTATTCCGATACCAGGTCCATAGATCTCTGTAAGTCCATATATATCATACAGCTCTATTCCAAGCTTCTCTTTTATATACTTTCTCTTCTTCTCACTCCAGCGCTCTGAGCCAAATACGCCCTTCTTCAAATGTATCTTATCCTTAAGCCCTCTCTTATCTATCTCTTCGGCAAGAAGAAGTGCGTATGATGATGTTGCTGTGAGAACTGTACTTTCAAGATCGATCATCATCTGTAACTGTTTGTCAGTATTTCCAGGGCCCATAGGAATCACCATGGCACCAAGCTTCTCCGCGCCTGCCTGAAATCCTATTCCGGCTGTCCACAGACCATATCCCGGAGTGATATGTACTCGGTCTTTCTTTGTCACTCCGGCTGTCTCGTAGCATCTTGCGAACATGATTGCCCAATCATCGACATCCTTTGCTGTGTAAGGTATGATGACCGGCTTTCCTGTTGTTCCTGAAGATGAATGGATACGTACCACTTCCTCATCCGGAACAGCCTGTATTCCCAGCGGGTAAGCATTTCTCAGGTCATCCTTGCTTGAAAACGGAAGCTCCTCAAATGCCTCCTGACTTGTCACATCTGTTATACCAAGCTCTCTGTACTTCTTACCATAATAGCTGTCAGTCTTTACAAGTCTCTTTATCTGAGCGTCCACCTGACTGAGCTGTGTGTCATTTAACTTCATAATTTTTACTCTCCTTTTCCCTTTTGTCAGCCCATCGCCAACTACATCTTCATCGCATATTCAAATACTTTCTTGTTCACCTCTACAAACTTCGGATTCACTCCATTCTCAATGGCTGATATGATATCCGCCTCGTCAAGTCCCAGTCTGCCGCTGGCTGCTGCAACCCCGAGGAGTGCTATGTTGTAGAACTTTGCCGAACCAAATTCACGGCTTATCGCCGCGCCATCCATGACTATGCAATCGCATTTGTCCTTCAGGTAGTCAAGCATCGGCTGTGCCTCGTAGCCTGAATTCATGAGCGAGTCAGTCGCCGGTTTCACCGGGACGTTGTTGGTGATGACGATTCCTCCCTTTTTCAGATAAGCCAGATTGCGCACAGCCTCTGCAGGCTCAAACGCAAGTATAATGTCAGCACCGCCCTGGGCTATGAGTGGCGAATACGCCTCACCGATCCTCACATGGCTCGTGACACTTCCGCCTCTCTGTGCCATACCTATGGTCTCCGCCGAATGTACCGTCTCACCCTTTGCCATATACGCCGATGCGATGAGCTTGGACGCAAGAACCGTTCCCTGTCCGCCTACACCGCAGACCAGAATATCCTTATTCATTGCTAGCACCTCCTATCGCACCCACCGGACAGATCTGTGAGCACAGACCGCATCCCGTACACAGGCTTTCATCTATCGCCACCTTGCCATCCTTCAGGATGATTGCAGGACAGCCTATCTCTCTTATACATTTCTTACACTGTATGCACTTTTCTGATATCTCCATCTTGCCCGACGGCTTGGTGATGGCTATACAAGGTGACTTGAAAATGATCGCTTTGACGCCCCTGATATCCGCACACTCCTTAACTGCTGCCACGCTGGCCTCAAGATCAAGCGGATCAACAGTGACTATCTGCTTCACTCCGATTCCCTCGAGCACCTTCTGTATGCTCACCTTGTCCACGAACTGACCCATCATATTGCGTCCTGTTCCCGGATGTGGCTGGTGTCCCGTCATGGCTGTGGTCGAGTTGTCGAGCACACACAGGATCATATTCGCATCATTGTAAACTGCATTTACCACGCCTGTCATACCCGATGCAAAGAATGTGGAGTCTCCCACAAATGCAAAGCACACGCCATCTTCATCCACCCAGTGGAAGCCCTGCGCCATGGTGATTCCGGCTCCCATACACAGACAGGTATCCACCATGTCAAGCGGCATGGCATTTCCAAGTGTATAGCATCCTATATCTCCGCAGAAGTAGCTCTTTCTTCCAGCCATCGCCTTCTTTACCGCGTAGAATGACGCTCTGTGAGGGCATCCCGCACACAGCACCGGAGGTCTCACAGGAAGCTCTGGTGCATCTGACACATCCACCTGGGAAGTCTTCTCAAGGTCAAGGAAACCGCACAGGATATCCGCAGCCTTGTTGGTAGAAAGCTCTCCGCTCGCCGGCACATCCCCGGTCTGCTTTCCTCTGACATCTATATCCATATGATATCTGCCTGCAAGGCGTAATATCTGATTCTCTATGTATGGGCTGAGCTCCTCAAGACACATGACCTCCGTCACTCCGTCCAGCGCATCCTTCACAAACTGCTCTGGGAACGGATGCGGGGTTGCTATACGGACCAGCTTCACATCAGGCACGTTCTTAAGTGTCTCCTTTGCATAGCAGTAGCTGATTCCCGATGCGAATACCGCCTTGCTGCCGCTGCCCTCCACCGTATTCATGGAATAGCTGCCGAAGTCGTCCCCAATCTCTACATTTCTTTTTTCTATCATTGCATGATTGGCAAATGACAATCTCGGGAAGATGACCCATTTCTTTGAATCCTTTACAAATCCCTCATATTCCTTTGCCTTCCACTCGTCTTTTACCTCTATGGATGCGTATGCATGACACACTCTGGTTGTCGGTCTGAACAAAACAGGGGTCTTGTATTTCTCCGAGTAGTCAAATGCATCCTGTATCATCTGATATGCCTCCTCAGGAGTCGACGGGTCAAATACCGGGATCCTGCAGAAGTCCGCAAACATCCTCGTATCCTGCTCCGTCTGTGACGATATCGGTCCCGGATCGTCCGCAGACACGATGACCATTCCGCCCTTTATCCCGACATACGCCAGCGACATAATCGGATCCGATGCCACGTTGAGGCCCACCTGTTTCATGGTCACAAGCGTCCTCGCTCCACTGTATGATGCACTGGCAGCAACCTCCATGGCCGCCTTCTCATTTACCGACCACTCCACATGTACTCCGTCATGCGGATATTTCGCCACTGTCTCCAATATCTCCGAAGACGGGGTTCCCGGATATCCCGCCACCAGGTTCAGTCCCGCCGCAAGTGCGCCTAGGGCTATGGCTCCGTTACCCATAACATATTCTTTTCTCATAACAATACTACCTTCCAAGTCATTTATAATTTCTCTTATATTTCGATATTATACCCTCCACGGCTTTCAATGACAACAAATATTCGGGGCAGCACCACTTTACTGTTATAAAGTGGTGCTGCCCCTTCTAATTCATGCTCTTCTTTTTAACATGCATATGTGATACAATATTTCTTGAATTTTTATAGAAGGAGAATAACCATGAACAACAGACCATTTGCCGGCAGAACTGCTGCCGTTATAGATCTGGCAAAGCTCAGGAGCAATATTGCCAACATAAAATCAAGACTGAAACCGGGTGTTGAATTTATCGCTGTCATGAAGGGCGATGGATACCGCCACGGTATTGCAGGACTTTACCCGACACTCAAGGAATGTGGCATAGACAGCTACGCCGTTGCCATCTGGGAAGAGGGAAAGATGCTCAGGGACGCGGGGGCCACAGAGTCTATCCTTATCCTCGGCGATACAGCAGATGACATGCTGGATGAGGCCGCAAAGTACGACCTTGATCTCACTGTCTTTTCAATGGAGGGTGCTGAGAACATGGCTGCCGCTGCAAGAAGAGCCGGCAAGAAACAGAATGTCCAGATAAAGCTGAACACCGGTATGAACCGAATAGGATTCCCGGTATGTCAGGAATCATTTGACACTATAAAGAAGATCTGCGAGATGGATGACCTGAACGTAACAGGTATATTTACACATTTTGCAAGGGCAGACGAGGGCGACCACACAAGTGCAAGAAAGCAGCTTGACCTATACCTCCACGCCGTAAATGAACTTGAGAAAATGGGGGTTGTCATACCAAAGCACCACGTAGCCAACAGCCCTGCCATACTGATGTTGCCTGAGGCACAGCTCGACGCAGTCAGATGCGGTGATATCCTCTATGGTCTCACTCCTTCTGATGATTTTGACTGGAAGAATTCAGGACTTCAGGAGATCCTCAGCTGGTACACATACGTTGCCATGGTGAAGGAGGTTCCTGCCGGATCTGAGATTGGATACGGCGGAACATTTGTCACTGAAAGGCCTACAAAGATCGCCACACTTCCGGTTGGATTTGCAGACGGATACAGCCGTTACCTGTCCAACAAGGGCAAGGTCATCATAAATGGTCATGAGGCACCGATCATCGGACGCGTATGTATGGATCAGTGCATGGCGGACGTCACAGACATCCCGGATGTACAGCGCGGCGACACTGTAACCCTTCTCGGTGAGGGCATGTCCATCGAGGACATGGCAAATATGCTTGACACCAATGTGGATGTGATCGTGTGCAACATATCGGTGAGGGTTCCGAGGGTGTATATAAATGGGGATATCTGATCGGCAGTATTGGGGAAAGGGAGATTTGTAAATGTTTCATTTGAACGACATATTAATATTTTTATTTTTCGGTATAGTCGCATTTGTTATACCCGGAACTTTAACAGTCTGGAATATTTACAATTGTTTTTCTGCCAAACCAAAAAAGGAAAAGCTTATCTCAACCGTAACCGTTCTGGTTGGCGGCCTGTTATATCTGATGCTGTTTGCGATAACGTATGATACAGCCGGCGACTGGTATGAACAGGTTAATACTATGCAATTTCACTATGTGATTTCTTCCGGGTATTGGGGAATTTCCTGGGTTGCTTTATTAGGATTTGCTGCATATTTTGTGTTGTTATACATAAATGCAGACCGACTGCCGCCATTAGTATCCGCGGTTGCAATTTCCTTTATTATCCTGCTTAATATATTGCAGATTACGTTTGCTGTTCAGTTATCTAAAAATATCAATAATCCCTTAGAATTGTCATTTTATGTTTATCATTTCAACATATTGCTGTTATCTGCAAGAGCAATTCAGAGGCATATGCTGCAACAGGTAGAAATCTTTAAAAACAGAGCAGCAGCACAGGATAACAATATACGTTTCAAGAAATTTTACGATATCATTAACAGCTTATCCAGGTACACCTTTGTAATTTTTGTTGCACTGTTTCTGGTTGTGGCAATTATCGAGATTATATTTGTCCTAATTGGTCAGGGACTGGATGCTCCGATTAAGGCATTTACAGATACTGCAGATTGGACATTTTCAAAGCAGACACCACCACCGCCATCAGATTACGAAGGACATTATCTTTGTACGGTAGCCGCCGGTGGGCACAAAAAAGTTGTGAAACCGCTTAGATTTGGAAGCAGGAGAGGTGCAACGATCATTGTAAACAGGCAATTATGTATTGCCAACGCATTTGAAGAAGTGATTCAGATAAAATTTCCAAGTTTTCACAGGATGGTTCGCCACATATATGATACATACGGCTATCCACTGTCGAAACTCATAACAAATCCTCTTAGAGCAGATGTTGTTTATATTATAATGAAACCATTGGAATGGATATTTTTATTATTCTTATATCTGGTTGATGTCAGACCGGAACAGAGAATAAGAAACCAGTATGTTTTACAATTCAAAAGATAAGGTGTGAATATGGGGAGTGTTATTTCCATCATGTCTATTATTATCTCCATCATTTATTGATAAAATGATGGAGATAAATCTGAAATGAAGGAGATTTTTAAGCAAGAAGTGTCAGGTACAGATAAACTTTTGTTTATCCGCACCTGACACCAATCTACCTCCGTTTTCTATTTCATCACCGCATTATACACATCCCTCTTAGGGACTCCGCGGTCTACAGCCGCCTGCTTGATCGCATCCTTCTTGGACATACCCTGATCAACGTACATCTGGACATGTTCCTCCACGGACATAGCCTCGAACGAGCTCTTCTTCTCCTCCTCAAGCTTCTTCACATCAAGCCCTTCTATCACTATGACGAATTCTCCTCTCGGATCTTCCCCCTCGTAACGAGCTATCGCCTGAGAGAGCATCATAGGCTCTATGGTTTCATGTTTCTTGGTGATCTCTCTGGCAAGCGTGATATGCCTGTCACCTAGTGTCTCCATGAGTTCCACCAAAGTCTTCTTAAGCTTGTGGGGCGCCTCATACATCACCATGGTCCTAGTCTCTCGCTTCATCTCCTCAAGAACCCTCGCCCTGTCCTTCTTGTCATACGGCAGAAACGCCTCAAATGCAAATCTTCTGGTCGAAAGTCCTGAGCTGATGAGCGCCGATATACATGCACACGCCCCCGGCACCGGTGTAACCTCAAGCCCTGCGGCAAGAGCCTGTCTCACAAGCTCCTCCCCGGGATCAGATATACCCGGAGTTCCGGCATCAGTGATAACTGCAACGCTTTGTCCCTGCTGCATCTTCTCAACGAGAACCTTCGCCTTGTCGTATTTATTGTATTCATGATAACTCGTCATGGGAGTCTTGATCTCGAAATGATTGAGCAGCTTGATACTGTTCCTCGTATCCTCCGCCGCTATCACATCCACCTCGGAAAGAACCCTGACGGCTCTATATGTCATATCCTCAAGATTTCCTATGGGTGTTGCCACCAGATATAATTTGCCTGCCATATATAAACCTCACTATCTGTAATATGTACATTAGGGTGTTTACAACATTTTTCACTTTCATGCTGCAGCCGTTGCCTGTTACCGCTTTGCACTGCCTTCATACGTCGCCAGCAGCTGCTCCGTGTACACTCCCGGAGCTTTGTAGACTATCATAGGCGGATCAATCTTGATCATGGAGTTGCCACCCTTAACGGCCTCCACTATGACCATGTTTGGCTCCTTATCTATGTATGGATGTACAAGCTGCATCCTCTTTGGCTCAAGCCTGTGCTCATGCAGGCATTCAAATATCTCAGCCAGCCTGAACGGCTTATGTATCATATAAAAACTTCCGCCGGGTTTAAGGGCATGCTCTGCCGCTGCCACCACCTGATCCAACGTCACATGCACCTCATGTCTCGCTATGTTCTTCGGAGCATCCGGATTCTCCAGACCGTGACTGCCCTTTATGTATGGCGGATTTGAGGTCACTATGTCAAAGGAGGCCTTCTTGTAGTTACAAGAGACCTCCTTTATATCTCCGTTATCTATTCGCACTAAACCGTCAAGCCCATTGAGGCTCACGCTCCTTGCCGCCATGTCCGCACATGCAGGCTGAAGCTCTATGCCTATAAACCGTGCTCCATCTGCCATTTTACCGCTAGGCTGCTGATTCACCCCTGCATCCGAATTAGTAACTCCATCTACGGCAATACAATCATGTGAGGATCTATAATCATAGGCATTCAAACCAGCAAGTCTCTCATCTCTGGTAAGAGCTTCATCCCCATACTCCTTTGCAGCAAGAAGTATAGGTATGATACCTGTTCCCGTTCCGAGATCCAGATATCTGCCACCGCGCTTAAATCTCACATAGTTTGCCAGCAGCACAGCATCCATCCCAAAGCAGAACATTCCGCTGTTCTGTATGATCTGATAACCCTTGCACTGCAGGTCATCTATCCTCTCACAGGATTTTATAACCACTTCCGGTCTAATCGTCAAATTTGGACTTTCCACCCTTGTCCTCCAATGCCTCAAGTGCCTTGTACTCCTCAGCGCTGAGTCTCTCTGAATTCTTTCTTCTCTTAGGCTTGAACTTGAGTTCAGCCACAGGATACTCCATAACTTCCTTGTTGTCATCCTTGTCTGTCACCACGATCTTAACCTTCTGTCGGAGAACGTTCACTGACATGACCTCGCCCTTGTTGCCATCTATGGTCCTGACGAAATCTCCTACATTCGGAAGCTTCTCATTCAGATACTCGTAAGTATCCTGCTCATGCTTCAGACAGCACATAAGTCTTCCGCACACACCGGATATCTTAGTAGGATTCAGTGACAGGTTCTGCTCCTTTGCCATCTTGATTGATACTGGAACGAACTCCGACAAATGCTTGTTACAGCAGAGCTCCCTTCCACATATGCCGATTCCGCCAACCATCTTGGTCTCATCGCGGACACCGATCTGTCTGAGCTCTATTCTTGTCTTGAACACAGATGCCAGATCCTTTACCAGCTCTCGGAAATCGATTCTCCTGTCTGCTGTGAAGTAGAACAGCACCTTATTGTTGTCAAATGTATACTCAGCCTCGATGAGCTTCATGTCCAGCTTATGCTTTGCGATCTTCTCAAGACATATGCCAAATGCTCTCTTGCTCTTCTTCTTGTTATCCTCGTATCTTCTGGTGTCATCCTCTGTGGCAATTCTTATGATCGGCTTGAGTGACGCCGTTATCTTGCCCTCTTCTACCTCTCGTCTTCCCAGAACCACTTTGCCGTACTCCACACCCCTTGCGGTCTCGACAATGACAAAACTGCCGGCCTCGACCTCAAAGTTCTGTGGATCAAAATAATATATCTTACCGTTTGGTCTGAAACGAACTCCTATAATCTCTTTCATTAACAATTCTCCTTCATGGTTAGGAGCATAAGCTCCATGACAATGTCAAAGCTGACATTCGCCTCAAGTCTGACCTTGGCCTTGTCCATAGACTTGAGTACCTTTTCTATACCCTCATAGCTGATGTGTGAGGACTGCTTTCTTATATCAGAATAATACTCCTTGAACATCAACCGGCCCGGGTTATTGGACACCTTAAGCATAAGAATGTCCCTGTACCACATCATCATCAGATCGATGTAGTCACTTACCTTGAGCTTGTACAGCTCCATATTCTTAATGGCAAATATCATGTCATCAACCGACATATCACTTATATGTCTCATGAACTTCACCACATTTTCCTTGATCTCCTTGTACTCATCACTAGTTGCAAGCCTGATGGCCTTTCCCAGATTGCCCTGGGCAAAATCCATACAGAAGTCAGCCTTCTGCTTGTCCAGCTTCAGCTCATTCATGAGATAATCAAGTATATCATGTTCTCTGACAGGCTTCACATTCAGCACTATACATCTGGACTGTATAGTCTGAAGCATCTTATCAAGATTGTTGGTGAGCAGTATGATTATTGCATAGGACGGAGCTTCCTCGATCGTCTTTAACAAAGCGTTCTGTGCATTTACATTCAGAAGCTGTGCATCCTCTATAACATATATCTTATATCTGCTGCTATAAGGCTTGATATCAATATCAGAATTCACCTGATCACGTATCTCTTCAACCGAGATCACATTTGGCTTGTCGTGGGTCACCCACACGATATCAGGCTGATTTCCCGTCTCACACTGAAGACATGACTTACAATGATTACATGGCTCTGTACCGCCCTCCTCACACTGGAGAGTCTTGACCAGCGCCCTGGTAAGGGTCTTTTTTCCACTTCCTGTCTCGCCATTGATGATGTAGCCCTGGGATATCTTACCCAGCTCAATGCTACTCTTGAAGTGGCGTATTATGTCCTCATGTCCGATTATGTCTGTGAAATCTATCATATATACCAACCCCCTTACAATTAATTGTTTCTGTATGTCTATTCTGACCTTCTCCAAAATCAAAATATATTAAAGATTAAGTTTCTTCTCTACATACCCTACTATTATACCATGAATCTCATCAATAGGTAAAGTAGCGTCTATCTTCACTATTCTCTCAGTGTGCATATCCGCAAGCATGCGGTATCCATCCACGACCTTCTGATGGAACTCCATTTTTTCATTCTCCATTCTGTCAAGTTCAGCCTGGTTCTTCTTTCTGGATATTCCCTCCTGGGCGTCAAGATCCATGAGGAATGTCATATCCGGCATGATTCCCTGAAGTGCAAATTCATTTACCTTATACACCGTGTCAACTCCGAGTCCTCTTCCGATTCCCTGATACACAGCGGATGAGTCCACAAATCTGTCTGCAATCACCGCCTGACCGGCATCCAGTGCAGGCTTGATATTCTCTTTCACAAGCTGGGCTCTCGCCGAAGCATACAGAAGCAGCTCAGTCATATATCCCATCTCTGTAAAATCCTTGTTCAATATAACCTCGCGGATCGCCTCACTTATGGGATTTCCCCCCGGATCTCTGGTTATCAGCACGTCATAGCCTTTCTTCTCCAGATATTCCTTAAGCAGCTCCCTCTGTGTGGTCTTGCCCGCTCCGTCCGGGCCCTCTATAGTTATAAATATTCCTTTCATATCCTAACCCTGCCATATGCTGTTCCTGCACATGTACACCTTTCATATTTATATTGTGATTCTTATCAAACCTTCCAGATCATAATGCTACATATCATTCTCCGCACAGCACTTTGATATAACCGTCATTGACTCCTGCCACATTAAGTCCGCTGTCTATCATGGACTTTATTCCGTTCACCGCCTGCCGGTCAACGACCTCTCCCGGCGCCAGCACAGGTATTCCCGGCGGATATGCATATACAAATGCCCCCGACACCTTTCCAGCCGCACCCTCAATCGGCACGCTCTCCACTGGTCTGTCCCACGCGGTTCCCGGCGGCATAGCTGACCTTCTGCCGGATATGATATCCAGCTCCTGCCGGTCTGTTTTATCCGGCTCATAGCCAAGGTTCCCGTCTATCTCAGCCACCGCATTAAATAGTATATCATAACTGTCTGCACTGTCCACAACAGATGATATACAAATGACATAACTCACCGATGCCATCTCAACAATCAACCCATACCTGTCCGCCAGAATTTCAGCAAGCATAACCCCTGTAAATTTCTGTCCCGACTCGTCTACAGTTCCCGGTCTCACGACAAATACCAGCCTGCCCTCATCACGGTCGAACACTTTACACGCATTACAGATCTCATCATTTTTCACTGAGGAAGCATCAGGTCTGAACAGCCGTATATTTCTGAGCCCATCACATTTCCCGGCAAATGCCTCAAGCCTCCGCCCATACCTGGCAAATTCATCTCTGTTATTTGCGCCAAATGCAACTGCCTTCTCCATGCTCTGCATAAATATATATGAAGGCGAAGATGTCTGGAATATCTGCAGATATCTTCTAACCCTCTCATCAAGCTCAGGATTCATCACATGAAGAAGTGATGTCTGTGTGAGTGCCGGCATGGTCTTGTGCAGGCTCTCGATGACAATATCTGCCCCCTGCTTCATGGCAGTCTCATGTCCTTCCATGAAGTTCAGATGTGCTCCCTGTGCTTCATCGACTATAAGATATATTCCATACCTGTGTACTACCTCTGCTATGCCCCGTATATCTGATATAACACCCTCGTATGTCGGGGATGTGATGATCACAGCACTCGGCTTTCTGTCATCTGCTACCAATTCCTTAAGAGCAAGCTCCAGCTTATCCGGCGATATGTCACCCAGTATGTCTGTCCTCTCTGACATTTCACGATCATCTTCATCGCCTGGAGCCATCATTTCCGATATTTCGCAGTCATCTTCTCCATCATCTGACATTCCATTCGATATTGCTCCGACTTCATTCTGACCCACACCGTCAGGCCAGCTCATACTCACATAATCCGGCACTATATACTCGGGCTCAAGCTCCAACATACAGATAGCGTTGTACACCGCCTTATGGCAGTTTCTTGCCGCAAGTATCACGTCTCCCCTGTGACAGGTGGCGTGTATAGCTGTCATAAGTCCGGATGTGGAACCGTTCACCAGCATATATGTTGCAAATGTTCCATACACATTCTTCATCTCGGCAATACTGTCCGCTATGAACAACTCCGGCTCATGCATGTCGTCAAGATCTTTAGCCTCAGTGAAATCATGTGCATACACCCCGTTCCAGAAGTTTTCCCGGGATTTTGAAATGTTATCAACATTTTGGACGGCTTCTATCGGCTGTCTCTTGTGCCCAGGCATGTGCCACGGGTATGTACCCTTCTCTATATATTTTTCAAGTGCTTCATTTATATATTCTTTCACCAGTTTTTCTCCGTAACATAGATTCTGTGTGATATAATACCATACTTTTATGTATTTGTAACAGCACAGACTTCTCCCAACGTCTGCACAGATATAAAAAACAGGAGAAGCTCTATCCGGCTTCTCCTGCGAGGGGGTATAAAAAAAGTTTTGCCTATTTTATGATCTTTCAAATGCTGCAACGGCATCCTCGATCTTCTGTAATTCGTCATCGGTCATGACTGTATGTGCCTGCTTTTCAACAGCCTTGAGATTGCTGATGATCTGCTCAGGCTTTGAAGCACCGATCAGCACTGTTGTGACCTCCGGCTTGTTCAGCAGCCATGCGATGGCAAGCTCTGATAGCTTCATATCATATCCGGCTGCGATCTCATTTAACTGGTTGAGGAGAGGTCTAGTTTCAAGCACCTGATCCTCATGAAGGAATCTTCCGTCCTTCACTGCCCTGCTGTCCGCCGGCATATCCTTCAGATATCTGTCTGTCAGCATTCCCTGTGCCAGAGGCGAGAAGCATATGAGTCCCTTGCCTGATGCGTATGTCTGCTTCAGAAGCCCATTGTTCTCGACAGATCTGTCCAGTATGCTGTATCTGTTCTGATTTATCACAAATGGCACATGAAGCTCATCAAGTATGCGCTCCGCCTTTGCCATGGTAGGTCCGTCATAGTTGGAGAGTCCGACATAAAGTGCCTTTCCACTCTTCACTATCTGCGCCAATGCTCCCATGGTCTCCTCGAGTGGAGTGTTCGGATCCATTCTGTGATGATAGAATATATCCACATATGGGATGCCAAGTCTTTTAAGGCTCTGGTCAAGACTTGCTATGAGATATTTTCTGCTGCCCCAGTTGCCGTAAGGGCCTTCCCACATATCGAATCCGGCCTTAGTGCTGATTATCAGCTCATCCCTGTACGCACCCAGTTCCTCTCTGAGTATCTTTCCAAAGTTCTCCTCTGCACTTCCATACACCGGGCCATAGTTGTTTGCTATATCAAAATGTGTTATTCCGTTGTCAAATGCGGTAAAGCACATCTTCTTCATATTCTCGTAATCGTCATTTGTTCCAAAGTTGTGCCAGAGTCCAAGTGCCAGAGGCGGCATCATAAGACCGCTCTTGCCGCAATGTCTGTAAAATCCTGTTCCCTCAACATTCTTATATCTATTCTCTGCTGCCTTATAATCTCCCATATTGATACCTCTCTTAAAATTATCCTTACGATGGTTTCTTCGTATATATGCAAGTTATCACTACATTTTGAAGTATATCATACCGATTACATCAAAAAAATATGAATATTTTTGTATTATATATGAAAATTTTATTATGATTTCTATAAATGTCCTACCTAAATTATCCCGGACATTTTTACTATCCTCTATATGCCTGTTACGCATTTACTGGGAGCTTATCTCCACCGAAAAAAGATCATACCGATTCTCATAGAGCATTTCCTCTGCCTGTATGCCATCACAGGCGCAGCTCACATTCATCTCACTTGCCTCAACTCCTATGAAATAGTCAGCCACAATACATCTGAAACATATGTCCAAAAGGCGACATCCCCTGTCATCATATTAACATGATATACAGACGATGTCGCCTTTCTGTGTCCTTTATTCTGCTTTTACAGCCCATCTCATCTTCGTCGATCTTGCCCTCGGATTGCGGGCGCACTCCTCCGCTGACGGTCTGATGACATCCTTGCTGACTTCGCTGTAAACACCAGCCTTCACCCCAGCCTTGAACGCCCTCTTCACCAGTCTGTCCTCACCTGAATGGAATGTCAGTATCGCCACTTTTCCACCAGGTCTGAGCGCATCCGGCAGCTTGTCAAGGAAATCATACAAAACCTCAAACTCACTGTTCACATCTATTCGCAGAGCCTGAAAACACCTCTGACAGGATTTCTTCACAGCCTCTTTTCTGTCCTTCTCCGGCACAAATGCCAATGCCTCCTCGATGGCATCCTTCATCTGCGTGGTGGTCTCCACATAATTCTTAGTTCGGTTTCTCTTCATGATGACCGTGGCGATCTCCTCCGCATAAGGCTCGTCCGAGTTCTCCTGGAACATCCCAACGAGTTCCTCATACGAAACCTCTCGTAGACGCTCCGCCGCCGACTCACCCTTCTCCGGATCAAGCCTCAGATCAAGTGGTCCATCAAACTTGTATGTGAATCCCCTGTCTGGATTGTCTATCTGCATGGAAGACACTCCGAGATCCGCAAGGATAAAATCAAATCCCCCGGCCTCCTCTGCCACCTGGTCGATATTCCTGAAATTTGTCTGCTTTATCGTGAGTATATCCTCTCCGTATCCAGCTTCAGACAGTCTATGCTTCGTCTTCACTATCTCTATAGGATCAACATCCAGTGCATACATATGACCTTTCCCCTGAAGCTTCTCAAGCATACGCCTTGTGTGACCACCATAGCCCAGTGTCGCATCAAGCCCCTGCTGTCCCGGCTGTATCTGAAGGAAATCCAGTATCTCATTTACACATATTGAAATGTGCATCCCTGCCGGGGTACTTCCCTTGCTTATGACTTTCTCTATCGTATCCGCATATTTTTCAGGATCGTGCTCCTTGTATTTCTCCTCAAACCTCTTCGGATGGGTGCCACTGTAGTGCACTCTCCTCTTGTGTATCTTTTCTTCCATATATTCTTATCTCCTTAGCCGCCGTCTGCCATACAAGGCCCCGGAACATTTATGTCATAATACCATATATCTGCGAAACAAGCCACACAACACTAAAAAAATGGAAGCCACGGCATTCATCCGTGACTTCCAGAATAATAGCATCATATAATTATTATTATTTACCAGCTATAATGTGATGTATCATGGTGAGCTGGCTCCTGAGTGCATCCACAGATATCTGTCCAGGGGCGGAAGGTATGCCCGCTGTGGCAAATGATATCGTATTGCCATACATCTCTCCTGTGGTTCTTGTCTCCACACCAAGTTCACCCATGGATATAACTATGAGAGGGGTCTGATTTCCACTATCCTGCAGTTCCTTTGCAGCCTGCATCATATCTACGACCTGCGATCCCTCCTCAGGCATCATGGCTATCTTGGCTATATCTGCACCTGTGAATATGATGGACTTAAATCTGTCAACTATCTGTTCCATAGGTATAGTAGTCTTGAAATCATGATTGGACACTATGACATACACGCCCTTGGAATGAGCCTCCGCTATGACTTCATCCACAATCTCCATGTCGGAGAAATATTCTATATCCACGATGTCTATATATCCACTGTCTATAGCGTCAATAAGAAGGTCGTGATACTGGCTGAGTGTTGCATCCATGCAGCCACCCTCACCCTTTGTCCGGAATGTAAATATAATAGGGAACTGCCCCAGCTTATCATGGATCTTCGCCAGAGTCTTCATAAGTGCCTCTCTGTCAAAGCACTTCTCGTACATATCCGCTCTGAATTCCACCATGTCCGGTTCCGACTTCGCTATGATCCTCAACTGATAGTCCACATCATAATCCGTCGGAGCTACCAGAGGTACACAGATCTTAGTCATTCCCTCTCCTATCGCCACATTCTTCACATTAACGACCTTCATCACTGTCTCCTGCCTTTTTCACATTTTCCCTGCACGCTGTACAGCTATTACTTTATCTCTATTGCATCCATGAATGTCTCACACAGCTTCTGCGCGTCAACCTTGTCGACCTTATCCCAGTAGCTGATAGAACATGTAACTACATCCTCGCCTGTAGGATATACCAACAGCACCTCTGTTCTGTCCATATCATATGATGTGAGCTGTATCACAAGATATGTTACCTCTGTGCCATCCTTTGCCTTCACTGTGCCATCTGTCATCTCGTTGACCTTGGAGTTCTCATCGTTGTAATACTCTGTGTAAGTATCCTTCATGTTCTTCACAAGATCACTTGCTGAATAGTGTGTATATGTAGAATAGCTTGCATATACATCGCCCTTCTCATCATTATAAGATATGGTATACTCTGAAGCATAGCTTCTCTCGTATCCCTTTGGATCATTGATCTTTACTGACTTATCGCCAAGGCTTAATGTAACCTTTGAAAGGTCTTCCTCCTCTGTGCTGTCATTTGACTTCTCTGTGGTTGCTTCCTCTGTTGTAGCTGCCTCTGTTGTCTCAGGCTCTTCCTCCTCAGTATCCTTTGAGTCGGTGCCGAACTTTCCGTCAAGTCTGCTGTCAACACTTACTGAGTCAAATATCTCGCTCCATGCTGATACGATCTTTTCCATCTTATCCATGTTGATGTACTGATCTACATCATCACTGTTGAGAACTGAGTAATCAACCACATCTCCTGCTGCAGGAGCCTCTATCTTGTTGTCCTTCTCTGCTACCTTGAGATTTCCTGAGCACTGAAGAACATCCTCGCCTGATACTGTAACTGTGAGCTTTGCATCATTTATGCTGAATGACTCGCCCTTCTTGACATCTGCAAGGACACCCTCAAATGCAGCCTGAGCAGTCTCACCCTGTACATCAACAGATATGCTTCCACTCATCTTACCGCTGTTCTTGTCATAGTCTGATGTCACATTTCCTGTGAACTCCTGGCTCTCTCCGCCGCTCATTGCTGATAATGTGTACTTCTTGTCAGTTGATATCTTATCTCCTGATGTGTCAGTCTTTGACTCACTCTTGAGCTCTATATTTACATCTGAACCGTATGTAAGTGCTATCTTTGTTACAGCATCTGATGTGACATTTCCGTCACCCATGTAATCTGCTGTGAATGAAAGCTTAACGCCTGCTGCTGCAAGATCATAATCCCAGTCAACACGGATCACCTTGTCGTTTTCTACGTATACATTTGCAACGGCATCCTTTGTCATTACTGCGCTGACCAGAGATGGAATAGTGCCGATGGACTGCTTGAGCTGATCCTTTGTAACGCCCATCTGATCCATCATATCATCTGACAGATTGCTGTCCATGTACTTGTTCAGACAGTCAACCAGTGCCTGTGAGAACTCATCTATAGCGTCTGTTGTTATTGTCACTGTGTAGTGGTCTGCCTTGATAGTCTTGCCATTTGCATTTGTAAACTCATCCTTGCCGACCTTCTCATATGTTATGGACTCTGCAAGCTTATCTGCAGCCGGCTTGAGATCCTCATCTATGATCTTCTGAAGAGCCTCGCTGTCAACTGAACCGCCGGCTCCCGCATCCTTGCTGTCGAGCTCTGCCATAACACTGTTCATGTCAAATGAAAATGTCTTGGTAAAGAGATCAGGACATGACATATAGAGCGTCTGACCGATCATTACAACATCCGCACTGACTGTCTCGCCTGCCAGTGTCATGGAAGAATCAAGCTTGAAGCTGTTCTGTCCGTCGCTCTTGGCTGTGCTTGCGTCAAATGTAAATGTTGAACCGTCGAGCTTACCATCTCCGGCAACCTTGTCGATGGTAAAATCTGACTGAACGTCCAGCTTGTCGACATCTATGTCATCTGCTCCGACGATACCCACAATATTATTGTTCTCAAGTTCCTTTGCTGTGTTCTCCATCGCGTCCTTAACCGCATCCTTAGGACTCTTCTTGATGAACACGAAGAATACAACAACAAATGCTGCTATGATAACAAGCGCTGCCACAACTGCTATTATGGCTATCTTGATACCCTTTCTCTTCTTTGGAGACTCAGGCTTGTGCGCCTGATCACCATACATGTTCACGGTCTGATCATATACACTCTGCTGTGCATTCATCTGCTGACCGTACTGATCTGCAAACTGCTGACCCGCAAACTGCTGATTTGCATCGTACTGCTGCTGGCCATACTGTCCTGCGTACTGCTGGTTCGCTCCATACTGCTGCTGGCCGTACTGTCCTGCGTACTGCTG
>NZ_QTXH01000009.1:0-66464 GCF_003461545.1 Coprococcus sp. AF16-22 | reverse complement strand
TACTGTCCTGCGTACTGCTGGTTCGCTCCATACTGCTGCTGACCGTACTGTCCTGCGTACTGCTGGTTCGCTCCATACTGCTGCTGGCCGTACTGTCCTGCGTACTGCTGATCTGCTGCGTACTGCTGGTTTGCATCGTACTGCTGCTGACCGTACTGTCCTGCATACTGCTGGTCTGCGCTATACTGCTGACCCGCATCACCCTGCTGGTTCTGTGATGGCTGTGGACCATCGGCGCCGTTAGGATTCATTCCGTCCGGCATCTGATTCATGTTATTATCACTCATAATATCTCCCTTTCTGTGTGAATAACCATTATCCTTCCTCTGTAAATTTACACAAATACTTATAAAATGTAAACATTTTTTATTATCTCTTTATATTATGTAAGCAATGTGAAATGGCACGTTAACGCCTGATACGCCACATTGCCGGCACTAAAAATCAGCTTCACCATCGAAACTGAGGCCAAGTTTTCCAAGTATGGACTTTGGAACATAAGCCTCTATAAATATGCCATCGTCCAGATATTCCTCTGTCTGGATCTCACCATATTTGTGGATAAGTCCTGTGAGTCCTGCTTCAGAATATGCAAATGTATGCCTTATATATGACTTCTGATTTCTGAGTATTTCCTCTATCGCACTGGCAAGCTCCGGGAGTCCCTGTCCCGTGGCAGCCGAGATATACAGAGTCTTGTCCGCTCTCAGATCGCGCACACCCACCAGATCATCCTTTGATATTCTGTCTATCTTGTTGAATACAGTTATCACAGGTTTTCCCGAGTTCTCTTCTATCTTGAGCTGCTTTAATGTGCTGTACACCGTCTCTATGTTCTTATCCCAGTTTTCATCCGATGCGTCCACAACATGAAGGATGACATCACAGTATTTTGCCTCCTCCAGAGTGGAGCCAAAAGCCTCGACCAGATGATGCGGCAGCTTCCTTATAAAACCGACCGTATCGGTGAGCAGTATGTTCTGTCCCCCCGGCAGCTTGTATCCTCTTGTCGTAGGATCAAGGGTCGCAAATAATTTGTCTTCCTGTAATACTCCTGCCCCCGTGAGTGCATTCAGCAGGGTCGATTTGCCCGCATTTGTGTATCCGACTATGCCCACAACCGGCACAGCGCTCCTCTGTCTCTGCTTTCTCTGCTGGCTTCTCTGAGATTCAACGTTCCTGAGCTCCGCCTTCAGTCTGGAGATCCTGTCCCTTATGACTCGTCTGTCTATCTCCAGCTTCTTCTCTCCGGGTCCTCTCGTTCCGATTCCGCCGCCCAGTCTCGACAGCGAATCTCTCATTCCAACAAGTCTGGTTGCCCTGAACTTGAGCTGTGCAAGTTCCACCTGCAGCTTGCCCTCGTAGCTTCCAGCATGTGCTGCAAATATATCGAGAATGACCATTGTCCTGTCCATAACCTTTATGTCCAGTGCGTCCTGAAGGTTCATCAACTGTGCCGGTGACAGCTCGTCATCACAGCACACTCCTGTGGCGCCCAGCTCATATATCATCTCCCTGAGCTCCTCAACCTTTCCTCTTCCCAGATACAGGTCATTTGCAATGCGGTCCCTGTTCTGCACCAGTCGTCCCACGACCTCGGCTCCGGCTGTGTCTATGAGCTCCGTGAGCTCGTCCAGGGATGCCTGTATCTCCAGTGAGACCTCTTTCTGTGTATATCCACCTGTATCGGCGGCAAATATGATTATCTTTTCCTTTATCTTCTCTGCTTCGAGATCATAAATCGTACTTTTCCTGTCTGCCATGATCCACCTCTACTTTTCAACGGTGACTGTGACTGTGTGATAGGATGATCTGTTACCGCTGCTGTCCTGCGCACAGCACACAACTGTATAGCTGCCCGCCTTGGACTCCATTTTGTTAACAGCCACGCATATAACGTCCTGTCCAAGACTTGTGAGTGCCTGTCCATCCAGAGTCTTGCCATTGCCATCTGTGGCCACTCCTGTCCTTATCAGTGTATCACCATCCTGTGCGTTCACATAAGATGCAACAAGCTCTGCAAGCTCATCAGCCTGTCCATTGTAACTCTCCAGCTTTATCTCCACAGGAACCCTTGTTATAACAGGGGCTTCATCATCCTCCACTGTTATCTCGATACTCTTCCATATCTCCTTGCCCTGATCTGTAAAGCTGTACTTTACTGTATATTTCCCCAGCTTCATATTGTCCACGGTTCCCTCAACCTTCAACTGATCCGTTACATCCTCACGCTGTGAATTGAAGGCCCATATTCCCGCCATTGTGTCATAGTTCTCGCCCTGGTTTATGCTGTGGCTCTCCGCACCGTATATCACGGCTGTTCCTGCGGTCGGATTCTCCTCAACCATGTCTGTCGGATCCCATCCGGTCTCATCAGTGTTATCCAGTCTGGTCACCGGCACAGGTCTTCCAAGTGGTCCATAGTAATTACTGTCAAATATATCCACATATGTTCCGGCCTCACAGTTCTCGTATATCCATTTGGTATCTGCAACACACAGTCTGACGCATCCCAGTGATGCCCCTGTTCCAAGCTTGTTGAATTCCCATGTCTCAAGAGAATCCTTTGTGGTGTCAAGATATGGTACGGAATGGAACAGAGTGTCACCGTCTATCTGTGACACATACTGGCCATAACAGTTGTCAAACAGTGCAAGCCAGTCCCACTTTAGCTGTATGTTGAACAGTCCGACTGGAGTTTCTCCCACCGGTGATACCGAACAGCGCATGGCTTTAACCGGAACGGTGTAATAACCTGTGGCATCCAGCTTATATATAGTAACTATATTTTCCTGTCTGTTTATCTTGATGGCATACGGACAGCCATTGTCCGCCAGATCCTCGCCATTATAATTCTCTTCCTGCTCCGTCTCCGGAACCGCTATGTCTGTACATTCCACAGTTCCCTGAACCTTGAGTTCCGCAACCTTTTCTGTTGTTGCTGCTGAGGCATCGCCATTCGTATTATCACTGTCCGTCGATGTTCCTGTGACAACCGAGTCCTTTTCATTACGATTATCCAGTTTACTCTTAAGTCTGTAGTTTTTCACAGCAAGGCCTATGACCAGTCCCAGCAGAATGACGCCCACTGCGTATAACGCCATTCTCTCGAGCTCCGCATGTCTCTTCCTGTTACGCTTATTTTTTTGTATGTTATTCTTTTCCATATTTTCCATTTCTTTCTATAATATATGTCAAATGTTAGTATGCACAATCAAGCAATTTTTAATCGTTACACTTTAACATAACATTTTATATAACAAAATAAAACATTTTTCTTTAAAATTAAGCAAAAACCACATTGACTTTATCGCGAACTGTTGTACAATCGAATATCAGGCGCAAAAAATTAAGGAGGTTTATTATATATGAAAGATCTGACAGTCGGAAAGCCAATGAAAGTCATATGGTTATTTGCTGTTCCTATGATACTGGGACAGATCGCACAGCAGTTATACAGTTTTACAGACTCAGCCATCGTGGGCAACTACGTAAGCTCACAGGCACTCGCCGCGGTTGGCGCAACCTCAGTCATTTCGAATATGATAATAGGCTTCCTCAACAGCGGAACCATGGGACTTGCCATCCCTATAGCCAAATACTATGGTGCAAAGGACTATCACAATATGAGAAGATGTATCGGTGCATCGGCCATCATGACACTGCTGGCATCCATTGTCCTGACCGTTCTGAGTCTCATATTTATAAGGCCTATCCTGGTGCTTCTCAAAACACCAGACGACATACTGGATATGGCAGCAAGCTACGTTATAATCATAATCGTTGGAATTATATTCTGTTCATTATATAATCTGTGCGCCAACATACTGCGTGCAGTCGGAGACAGCAAGACGCCTCTTATATTCCTCGGTATATCAGTTGTACTCAATATCGTTCTGGATCTTATGTTTATAAGGGCATTTGACATGGGAGTACGGGGTGCAGCCATCGCCACCGATATATCACAGGCGCTGGCGGGCATACTTGCCCTGATCTATATACTTGTGAAGGCAAAGCATCTGATTCCGGAAAAGGATGAATACTCCGTAGAGAAGAGTGATCGGGCAGACCTCATACAGTCCGCACTTGCCATGGGATTTATGAGCTGTATAGTGAACATCGGAACGGTCATACTCCAGAGAGCCATCAATGGACTCGGAACTGATATAGTAACCGCCCACACAGCGGCAAGAAAGATATTTGATATCCTCATGTTCATGTTATATATAGTAGGAAATGCCGTGACGACATATGTAAGCCAGAATATGGGCGCAGGCAGATACGACCGGGTACATCAGGGTGTGAGGGCTGCGATCATCATAAACACGATCATAACCACTGTCATGATAATATTCGGCTGGCTGCTCAGCCCGGCACTTATAAAGCTGGTTGCAGGTACATCTGCCAGTGCCATCATAGATCCGGCCGTGAGATATGTAAGGATCGGCGTGACGTGCTTCTATGTACTTGGTCCTCTGTTCGTCCTGAGATGTGCAATGCAGGGAATGGGCAGGAAGATCGTTCCGGTCATGTCATCCACTATAGAGCTGATCGGCAAGGTACTTGCGGTTATGATCCTCACTCCAAGACTTGGATATCTCGGAGTTACCATCACAGAGCCTATCATCTGGTTCTGCTGTACGCTGATGCTCTCCATAATGTATCTCACAACCCCTGTAGAGAAGCTTGTTGAGAAGAGACGTGCTGCAAACTGATATTGCATACAAATATAAACCAACAAATAAAGCCCCACTGCCGGTGGTCTTCATCACCGCCGACAGTGGGGCTCTTTGTATGGCTAAAATGAGTATTACTTCTTATCCTTTTTGATAACGATATAGCCTGCACCAGCCATGATAAGTGATGCTATCATTATCGCAAACATTACGTCTACAGGTGACTTATCTCCTGTATTTACCACGTTCTGTCCATTTCCACCTGTGCTTCCATCCGTTGTTGCTGCTGTGGTAGCCTCAGTTGTCTTGTCGTCATTGCTAGGCTTCTCAGTTGTTGGAGCCTCGGTAGTCTGATCCTCTGTGGTTGGGTTCTCAGTTGTGGCATCGTTCTTGCCTGGATCCTCTGTATTTGAATCATCCTTGCCAGAATCTGCCGCATCCTTCTTAACCAGTGACTTGTCTGTTATGATAAGTCCATTCTTGTCCACTGGATTCTTCTTGAGCATATCATCTGTGAGCTTCACTGCCTGGATTCCATCAAAGTAGATAGTTGAGTCAACTGTCCACTTGCCAGTGTGATCCTCCGGCACGATCGAGTTGCACCATACAGCAAATTTGACTATATCCGATGCATCGAGTGTACCACCCTTCTTACCCTTGAATGAGCTGAATGGAATAGTAACATACTGTGCCTTTGTTCCCTTTACGAAATCTGTGAGGTATACCTCAAATTCCTCGCCGCTTCCATCTGTGATCTGGATCACAAGTTTCTGTCCCATACCGTCCGGCTGTACCCACATCTCAAGCGCATTATACTTTGAGAAATCATTGTTTGTAAGCTCTGACTTAATCCTTCCTGTCCACACCTCTGATCCATTTGTCTCAAGCTTATACTTGAACGCACCGCCGTATGTGCCACCGTTCTTATGTGTCTTGTTAAGAACAAAGCTTGAGCTGCATCCTGCGGCTGAGTTAGATGTGTATGTGGAATCCAGAAGTCCGTCGCTTCCTGAATAGTACTCGAAGTCCTCGATGACATTTGCAGGAGCCTTATCCTTGGCCTTTCCAAGGCTTATGTGTGACAGCTGTGCGAGCTGCTCGCCATCTGCCAAGAGTGTGATGGTTGCTGTATCTGTCTTTCCAAGCTTGCTGAGATTCTTCTCTGTAAGATCAGCCGTGTAAAGTGTTGGCTCTGATCCTGCAGCGGCAATCTCGGCTCCAGCCTCAGCGTTGAGTGTAAGCTTAACACCTGTATCAGGATTGTTGATAATGAACTGAACCTTTGATGCATTCTTAACACCAGCCTTGAGTGTTGTCGCCTTGAGGATGGTATCTCTGTCAAATGGATATACCATGTAACCCATCTGGCCCGTGTATGTATTTGCAGATACTCCTGCAAGGGTTCCCATGTTGTTGTAGAATCCTGTGTCTCCACCAAATATTGATGAGTCGTCGTTATAATACTTTATGAAGTCATTGATAAGCTCCTGTCCATGTGTAGCATCATACTTGTATGGTACATAGAAGTTGCTGTCTCCGAAGTTTGCCCATACAAGGTAGTATGGCATGTTGTTCTTCTTCGCAATGTCGTTGACTTCCTGATACCAGTTCTTTCCTGAAGCCTCTGTTCCAACCGGATTACCCTTTACGAGAAGTCCCTCGTTGTCTGAACCGTCCTTCTTCATGACTCTGACACCGCACTCAGCGATGGCTGGTATCTTGCCTCTCTTTGCAGCTATTGATGACACGATATTACATGTTGTATCAAGACTGTCAAAGAAAGAGTTGTCTGCTGCTGCAGGGTACGAATTGTAATCGTTGTAATAGTCAAATGCAAGGATATCTACATACTCATCGCCTGGATAGTATGACACGTAAGCTGCCTCTGATGTTACAGGTCCGTTTGGCGAGTATACCCAGAGAAGGTTGTGTACACCGCTCTGCTCCATGTAATCCTTGGTATATCTGTAGAGAGACTTGTATGTCTCAGCTGTGTTCATTGATCCCCACCAGAACCAGCTTCCTGTATTCTCGTGGAATGGTCTGATCATGATAGGTATTCCGGCAGCCTGAAGCTGTGATGCGTAGTCTGCGATCACATCGAGGTAAGCTGTAAATACCTCATTGTACTCTCCACCTGGGAGAATCTGCTTTACTATGTCATTTGACAGATCCTTGGACTCTGAGAAATCACATCCGTAGAAACTGTATGTTCCATCCGAGTTCTTCACTATCTTGGAGCTGGAGAAGTTTGGCATATGCATTGACAATGACACGATCGCACCATTTGCCGCTGCAGTCTTGCTGTATGCCACTGAGTTTGCCAGTGCCGAAGCCGCGTCTGAACCGCCTGCCTCCGAGCCTGTAACTGCCAGTGAGTCGATTCCGAACACACCGCTGACCTGTCCAGTCACATCATATACATCACCGAGTGACGCCTGTGGATTTACGCTTCTGCTCACATCATTCTGATGTCCGAACAGAACCTGATCACTATTCATGAGCGTATTCAGGTATGCCGCAAGTGCCTTTGCACTGTCTGCTGCATTCGCATCGCTCACTCTAACTGATGATGGCATCTGTGAAAGATCCGCTGGTGAACCAGCACCAGGAGTCTCTGTTATCTCGACAAAATCCTTTGTTGTATCTGCCTGTGACAGAACAAGATTATCAAGATATACATTTCCCTTAAAGCTTGTGCTGCTTCCTATGATTCCTATTGTCACATCTTTGAGTGGTTTATCTGTCGGAGTAAATCCCATAGTAACTGTAACTTTCTTTAATCCATCGCCGATATCCTCTGCATCATCATCGATGGTCGTATCTTTATTTATTATTCCATCTGCAAAAAACTTGATCTTGCTTCCCTTGAGCTTTGCCGGGTAGATTATATCCACACTGAGCTGATTGTACTGGCTCACATCCATAGCCTCTGTAGGAACACACTTAACCTTTGCCTCACTCCATGAAGAAGTTGAATCTGCTGAGTAGTCAACAGAAACCTTAAGTCTCTCATTTGCACTGTCATATGATATGTCAGGTGTGGCATTACCGGCCTTGTTGGCTGCATCGCCGTGCTTGTATGCATATCCGGCCTCTGTGCTCCACTTGTCATAATCCTCAGCCGATGAGAGATCTGAGATCACAGCAGGATCTCTCTGCTCAAGTCCGCCGCTGCTCTCCTTAACATCAAGTACCTTAACGTTGCTTATTGTGATCTTGCCAGCATATGCTGAGTTGGAATTGTACTGGAATACGATCTCCTGTACATTTCCCACCTCTGATACATCAAATGCAAATGATATATCGCACTTGCCATCGACAAAGTTCTCAGCCTTGATGAACGGATAGTCGCCTGACTTGACGTAATCCCAGCTGTCGCCTGTCTTCATGGCACATGCAAGCTGGATCGCATTGTATGATCCGTCTGATGCCTCAGCGCCGTCAAGGCCTGATATATCGCCATCAAGTGAAACTGTAGCTGTAAGCTTTGCCTTTGCTCCAACTTTGACATTGTCTACTGTAGGAAGATCTGTATAGCTTTCTGTATCATTGCTGGCAAATGCCTTGTCTGTCCACTTTGCATCGCTTGCTGTGTCAAATACAAGGCTTGCATCTGCGAAGTTTCCAGCCTCTGTCTCAGTTGTAGTCGGCTTCTTGCCACTCTCTACCTTGTCAACTGCAACGCCGCCGATGAGAACCTTTCCTGTAAATGCTGAGTTTGCATTGTACTGGAATACGATCTCCTGAACATCGCCTGCATCCACTCCGTTAAAGTTGAACTCTACGCTGCACTTGCCATCTGTAAAGTTCTCACTCTTTAAGAATGGATAGTCATCTGACTTGACATATGTCCAGCTGTCGCCTGCCTTGATAGCGCAAGCAAGCTGGATCGCATTATATGATCCGTCTGACGCCTCAGCACCGTCAAGGCCTGATATATCGCCATCAAGTGAAACCGTAGCTGTGAGTTTCGCCTTTTCACCTACAGTTGCACCCTCTATTCTCGCCATATCAGCATATGTATCGCTGTCATTGCTGGCGTACGCCTTATCCTTCCATGTCGTATCTGAAGCAGCGTCAAATGTGAGAACTGCATCTGAACTGCTCCATACTGTATTGTCTGTGATCGAAGGTGCTGCCACACCTGTCACATTTCCTGTTGCTGATGATCCGCCACCTGGCTCTTCTCCTGAATCATCACTCTGAATCTCTACATCAGATATTGATATTGTTCCAGTATATGCAGAGTTTGAATTGTACTGGAATATTATCTCGTTCGCAGCTCCTGTATCCTCCACATCAAATGCAAATGACACCTGTGTCTTGCCATCTGTAAAATTTTCCGCTTTAAGGAATGGATAATCATCAGACTTGGTGTATGTCCATCCATCGCCAGTCTTGATTGCACAGGAAAGCTGGATCGCATTATACGTTCCGTCAGCAGCCTCCGCACCATCCAATCCTGAAAAATCTCCATTAAGTGTTACATTTGCCGTGAGCACAGCCTTTTTACCCACAGACACATCATCGATCCTGCCTAACTCTGGGTATGTACCTTCATCATTGCTGGCATAAATTTTATCTGTCCACTTGGCATCTGCGCCAGTGTCAAATACCAGTTTGTCTGTAGTGATGCTCCACGCCATTTCCGCAGACGGCTCTGCTGCATCAGCTGAGACTATTGCCCCTGCACTTCCCCAGAATGAGCCAACCATTGCAACTGCACATGTCACAGCAACAAGTCTTGTTCTAAATCTCACCATATTTCCTTACCCTTTCTTTTTTGTGATATTCCTCCACTTTACTCACCACGAACAGCCTAATTCGTGATTAATATTTATACATATACTTATATTAACTCATTTTTTAATTGTTGAACATGTCATTAATTACCGAATATTTAAGTTGTTTTTTATTGCTTTTGCACGCCATATTAGTCAATAATTTAAGTTATTTGCAATTAATATTAGTTTCTTGTTACCGCACGGATTGTTACAGCTCGCAGAGCGGGCAATCAGTGGTTTAACACACGTTGTAATTAATACATAAAAAAGCCAGCTGGCATAATACCAACTGGCTTTATATTAGTTTATTCATTTTTCAAATATTGAAGTATCTAATCAAAATATCTGAATGCTTCCACACATGCCATTGATTCTTCCACTATATTATAAATATCTATGAAAAAATTCGTTGTGCCTAGAGATTAAACTTACCGGAATATAAACTATCAGGGTACGAATTGCATCTACTCATAACATGCACTGCATGAACTTGTATATGTACCAACCTCTTATAAGCACTGGTCTTGCGGTATGTGATATGACCTGATGCCCTTGAAACACCACTCATATCTTGTGTTTTGAACAATCACGATGGATCAAATCTGGTATCAAATACCTGCGTCCTGGCACTTCAATCATGCTATATACAGCATCTACATGTGGACTGATTCAAGATTTATCTTAAAGGCATCTCGTGTGGAAACAACTTCCCAGTTCTGAGTTACCATCATGATAAAAATGTTCTTCAATTGTCTCCAACGGAACCTCCTCCTTTCGTGAACTTGTACCACGGATCTCTGTTTCCTGCGCACCATGTGTAAAGTCTTTTTCACGATTCTATAAATCTCTGAGATAACTTCGTACATGTTACGTGTCACGGGTGACAATCTATGGTGTGCCATCTGTATCTTTTTCAAATGGCCGTTCTTTAATGTACCTTTATTATACATGATGCAAGGCAAATCGTCAACATATTTTTTGACAATTTATCAATTTTATTGTCATTGTTGTTGCGTTTTATCATCAAATTGTCTTTTATGTATATAATTGCGTGAATATTATACACATTTCATCTGTCCATCTTCTATCCTTACGATACGATCGGCCTGATCTGCTATATTTCCATCGTGAGTAACCATAATTATAGTCTGTCCATCTTCACTCTGCAGTTCTCTAAGCAGTCTCAGGACTTCTTTTCCTGATTGAGAGTCCAGATTTCCGGTAGGTTCATCGCAGAGCAACACTTTTGGTTTGTGTATGAGCGCTCTGGCTATCGCAACCCTCTGCTGCTGTCCACCGGACAACTGTGACGGATAATGTGTCAGTCTCTCTGAAATTCCAAGTTTTTCAGTAAGCTTATCAAAGTACTCCTCATCTACCTTAACCTTATCTATCATCATTGGCAGGAATATATTTTCCTTTGCTGTCAGCTCTGGCACCAGATTGAAGAACTGGAATACGAAACCTATATTTTTTCTGCGGAATTTTGCAAGCTGTGCATCTGAATATCTGAGTATATCTTCATCATCATAGAATATCTCTCCTTCTGCCTTTGTATCCAGTCCGCCCATCAGATGTAGCAATGTTGACTTTCCACTGCCTGATGTTCCTATAATCGCCGTAAATTTTCCATACTCAAATTCCACGTTACAGTTGCGAAGTGCATGAACAGCATTTGTTCCTTCACCATACGTCTTATTTAAATCCTTTATCTGAATCATATGCATCGTCCCCCTTACTCTTTTTCAGCCAGATCATCAATTATCTCTTCCGATTTCTTCTTATGAATGACCAGCACCGTAATAATCGTCGAAATCACAACAAGGAATGTTCCTATCAGTACCAACGCTCTTCCCACAGGGACAACAAATATCTCGCTGTCGAATAGAAATACATGCTGGAGTCTCGTTACCTCTTTTATAACATCTGCATCGACGTTCCATAAATCTGTCTCCGGCCAGTTGAACATGTTTAGCGCCTGTTCGTACTTGTAGCGCAAAAGCCATCTCATGCCATACACCATACCGGCTCCGACAGCACATGATACCAGGGCATTTCTTATGTTATGCCATATAAACGTCATGTTCCATGAGTGCTTCTCCATTCCAAGAGCCCGCATGATCGCCACGTTCCGCCTGCCATTCTGGTAACGCATGGTGACAAGTTCCCAATATCCCCATGCCGCCATGATAAGAAGAATAAAGAACAGACATATTGTGCTCGCATACTGTGATATATATGCCTCACGATACTCCTTATCACACTCATCTATCGTTCGTATCCTGAGTTCCATTGAAGAGTCCAATATGTCAGCAAACCTGGATACAACTCTATCAATATCTCCCCTGTTGCTTAGAGATATATATGTAACGTCATAACATGTCTTAAACATCCCAATACTGACTGCTGTGTCCTGTGAGGCCACTATTGCATATCCATACTGTGAAGCTCTGCCAAGACCTGCATACAATATCGGATCGCTCTCCTTTGTGGTCTCCGGAATCACAATTATCGCATCCACGATTTCAACAGTCTCCTTGTATTCGCCTTTTCCGTTCACTGTCATTGTATGCATTACATCGCCTATCTTATATGGCGACTCCGCGGTCATTCCGTCATATTCATATTCAACACACGCCACACCATTTTTATGGGTACCTATTGACCCCTCTTTTACATATTTATCCAGCTTTCTCATTCCGTTATCATCCAGCCATATCGCTGGAACATTGAAATAAAATCTATCGTCTGCATGATAGAATTCTTCTGTATCTTCAGGAAACTGGACCTCCGCCTGCCACAATCCATCCGGAATATCCTCGTCATTTCTATCATAAAATATATCAAAGCCATCGTTTGTGGAGAAACTCTCTATTGACTTTACTTCGTTCATATCCGCAATGCTCTTGCGCCCATCCTCAGTAAGTCCTGTATCTGTAAGCAATACTCCACCAGTAATCCCCGACCCCTGATCATAAAGGCATATATCTACATCACTGGTTTCCATATCCAATTGTCCATATGTATAATATGTGTCTCTGTCCAGATCATCATTGTGAAAATATCCTTTTCCCTTGCCGTCCATAGAGCAGAATGCGTAGCACATCACCGCCGCAAACAGGATCAGGGCAACAGACAACATCTGCATTATATTTGCAAATGGAATACCGGAAACCACCGATTTGATTCTCCCGAATGATCTCACACGATCTCTTCTTATAAGTCTTCTTGATTTTATATGAAGGTATATATAAAAAAGTAAATATCCAAGAGTAAATGTACCTGTTGCACACACAACAGAGATTACAAATGGATTTTCTGTAATCTGCTGTACACACCACTCCACTGTATAACCGCGCAATTTAGGCAGCCTCAGAAAACGACTTTGAATCTCGAGTATGGCCTCATATACAGTGATTCCAACGACTCCACCGCATATCACTCCTGAAACCAGCAGGATTCCCCATTCCAATATATGTATCCAAGCCACTTTCATCCGGCTGGCTCCTATATCTCTCACGATATCCAGGGATTTCTGCCTCTCGCTCATAACAGTTATCATCACGCCAAACAGGGATATAGCCGACAAGATCACAGCAATAACACTGAAATATAGTATTCCCTGGACAGAGTCCGACAGATAACTTTCGCTGTTAAGCTTCTCGTTTCCAAGGGTAATGTTGCAGATATCTTCTGCAGCCGATCTGCTGCGGCCGGATCTTGGCCATATTCCAGTTTTGTCATAATAATCCTGCGCAAACTCTTCCATAGCGCTCTCCGACTGCTCTGTTATCTCGTCATCACCATACAGTGAGACAGCAGTATATACGAATGTATTCTCATCCAAATCACAGTCATCCCGCCACAGATATATAGTTGGCATCTGTACTTCCGAAAGGTCAGATCCCCAGTCTACTCTGTTCTCCTTAAGATCTCTTCTGCTGTCTGTACACAATACACCTGTGATAGTAAACGTAATCTGTCCCACATGTCTACCTGTTCTCAACAGATATGTATCATCCAAATCATAACTGTCAAATGTTACTTCCTTTCCAACATACGAGTCAGGATCAACAGTAAAAAACATATCCTCCAACACATAATCGTACACTGCTGCCTCCCCGGTTTTTTCAGGGAATCTTCCCGCCGAAAGCTTTACATATTCAAGATCCTCTGCCGCATCGTCAATATATGTACCATATGTATACTGTGTTTTGTCATTTCCCAGCTTTCCACATATAGCCGTACGCCCGATCATGCTGACCCTTTTGTCTTCTGACATCTCCTCATAGGCATCACTGCCAAGATTGCTATACAGATAAAATGTCTTACTACTTCCCCGCAGCTTGTCATCATACTGCCGTCTACATTCTGTTCTCTCCATCAAAAGTGCAATCAACAGGAAAGCCGTTAATATCACTATCGAGGTAAGCATGCTCGCAAACTGCTTTTTATGATATCTCCAGTATTTTGTTATCAGAAATAAGTTTGTTTTCATATGTCCCCCCTATCTTAAATTATCCCCCATGTTGTCCCTGCTTTTATAATAAACTTATATACATATATTCCGCAATATATGGGAATCTTAAATCTTCTTCAAAAAAATAACAGGAGCCCTACATATGAGACTCCTGTTATTTGACATTTTATATTAGTGCCTGATATTTTACTGGTGATAATAACTCAGGAAATCAGCCAGCTTTGCGGTTGCCTCCTTGAGTATCTCCATATTTGGAAGATATACTATCCTGAAGTGATCCGGATCCTTCCAGTTAAATCCCGTTCCGCATGTGACGAGGATGTGCTTATCTCTCAGAAGATCAAGAGCGAACTGTTCATCATTTGTGATGTTGAACTTCTCCTTGTCAAGTTTCGGGAATATGTAGAACGCTGCCTCCGGCTTAACCACACTTATTCCCGGTATATCGCAGAGTGCTTTGTATATATACTCCCTCTGATCATAGATCCTTCCTCCCGGCAAGAGCAGCTCATCTGCACTCTGGTAGCCTCCAAGACAGGTCTGAACTATACTCTGAGCAGGAACATTCGAGCAAAGTCTCATGGATGACAGGAGGTTAAGTCCCTCTATGTATCCCTTCACATTGCTCTTGTTTCCACACAGACACATCCAGCCAACTCTGTAACCTGCAACTCGGTGGGACTTGCTCAGTCCGTTAAAGCTTATGGTGAAAAGATCTGGTGCCAGAGATGCAAGAGCTACATGCTCCTTATCGTCCATGACAAGTCTGTCATATATCTCATCAGCAAAAAGGATAAGCTCATTCTCCCTTGCAACCTGAACTATCTGCTCAAGAACCTCCTTTGGATAGAGAGCTCCTGTAGGGTTGTTAGGGTTGATGACTACGATTCCTTTTGTTCTTGATGTTATCTTTTTCTTGATATCTTCTATATCCGGATACCAGTTGGACTGCTCATCACAAAGATAATGAACCGCTGTTCCTCCTGCCAGGTTAACAGAAGCCGTCCACAACGGATAGTCAGGCATCGGGACAAGTATCTCATCTCCCGAATCAAGCAGTCCCTGCATGGACATGGTGATAAGTTCGCTGACTCCATTTCCTGTATATATGTCATCGATTCCCACATTTGGAATATTCTTCAGCTGGCAATACTGCATGATCGCCTTTCTTGCAGAGAAAAGTCCCTTTGAATCCGAATATCCCTCGGTATCTCTGAGGTTATATGCCATATCCCTTACAACTTCATCAGGTGCCATAAGTCCGTGCGGTGCAGGATTTCCTATGTTCAGTTTGAGGACATTTACCCCTTCAGCCACCATTCTGTTTGCCTCGTCCATAACAGGACCTCTTATGTCGTAACACACATTGTCAAGCTTTGATGATTTTTCGAATTTTCTCATGATACACACTCCTTTATATCTCTTAATCCCTTGTTGTCTGTGTTTGCTGATTGTTGGTTTTAACTTGCGTTTTCTTCGAGATTACTGCGCATCTTCGATGCTCCCGTAATCTCTGCACGACATTCACACTCCGCCCTACCGGGCTTCGTGTTTCATGTCGCGCGCGGGTGACAATTGTCTGCCGATGCCCGCGAGCAAGCTCGCGCATCGCAGCCGCTTGTCACCCTGAAAACGCAAAATAAAAGCCCTAAGCATACTTATAATATGCTTAGGGCGAACTTTCTTGTCCGTGTTACCACCTAAATTCAGGAACTTATTCCTGCTCTCAGCCGACAGCCATCACTATCGTTGTTCCTATAACGTGGAACCTTCCGTTGACCACTACCCGGAAAACTTTCGCGGTCACAGCTCGGGGACTGCTTCCTTAAGGTGTCCTATAGGCTCGCACCAAACGCCTACTCTCTGAAGTGACAGTGACTTAAGTACTCCTTCCTGTCTTTGCCTTTATCTGATTTTTAGGATAGCATTCTGATGTCGTGTTGTCAAACAGTTTTTTTATTTCATAAATGCACACTCATCCTCGTTACAGAGTATTCCCTCTGGATTGTACATATTCATATGGAATATATGGCCGCTGTCAGGATTGTTCTGTCCATACGCTTTTGTGATATGTGCAACTCCAACTTTGTTCAGCACCTCATCCAACGCTTTTGTATGTGATGCCAGATCATCATTTACACTGTACATGAGGTACGCCTCCGGGAAATCAGTATTTATATAATCAAGCTGATCCATAAACAACTTGTATTGTTCCTCAGTCACAGCATATGCCTGGCTTATTTTCTTACTTTCACATTTTTCAGCTTTGTCGTGTGAACTTGTTTTTCCGTCACTATTCTGGTCATCATCCACATCATTTCTCAGATACCATGCGGATATATTGTCATTTCTCTCTGCCATCTTGTATGCACCACAGTTAAGGCATACCTTCTTAGGCAGTAGATCATATGTGAAGAAATCAAGCTTTGCCCTGTAATCGCTGTTTGATGCTATGATGCAATAATTTGCCGTGAGCTGTGCCCCCGCCGAATCACCGACCATATAGAAATTATCAATGTCTATTCCAAGTGTCTGCGCATTCTCATGGATATACCGAATGAGATACGCCACATCCTCTATGGCCGCAGGATATTTGTTCTGCGGTGACAATCTATAGTTAAAGTTCACCACCACGTACCCGTGCTCCGCAAGAAGGCAGCAATAGTGGCTGTACAGTTCCTTGTCACCATAGAACCAACCTCCGCCATGCACGCTCACTATCACCGGATATTTTCTGTTTTCATCTGTCATATACGATATTGGAACGCAGATATCCATGTAGCTGTTAGATGTATAGCTTGCAGAATCCACGTCTGCGGCATCCCCGGAATCGGCAAAGAATATAATGTTCCTCTCTACACCTTTGTCCCATGTTTCAATCAGCTCATTGAAACGGACCTCATCAAGCTCCTTTTTGTAATCCAGATTCTTTATCTGTACAACATTTGCCGGATATTCAAGCCCTCTGTCTCTCGCCGCATCACTTGCTTTCCAGGCGTGGCGCATATTTACCCATGCCGGAAGATTCTTCTCCACCGCACCGCGGCTGAATATCTCTGCTACGTTCTTCATCATTCTTTCTCTGTCCATAATTTCCTCCATTATTTTAATCTCTGTGCTGTATCCTGAAATAGTCCAGGTACTTTTTAAACTTATCCTGCGCAGTAAGGCAGGTATCCCGCAGATATCCTCTTTCTCTATTCCATTCTGAAAGTCCTCTATAGTAATACCATTTGAGATCTTCATCTATGATAAATGGAATTATATCATATTTCAGACACTCCTTGAACAATATCAGCCTGCCAACCCTGCCATTGCCATCTTGAAACGGATGAATACTTTCAAATTCATGGTGAAAATCCAGAATATCATCTAGTGTCTTTTCATTGAGCTTGCGGTATCTTGCAAGGAGATTTTTCATTTTCTCTGGAACTTCTTCCGGCAAAGCCGTATCATGACCGCCCACCTCATTCGGAACTTTCTTGTAATCTCCCACCGCAAACCATTCTTTTCGTGAGTCCTGAGTTCCATTCTTTAGAATCAAATGCAGCTCCTTTATCATTTTCTCACTTAATAAGTTCTTTGCATCATCGATCACCAGATCTATACACCTGAAATGATTGGTCGTCTCGACTATATCGTCAACATTTATCGCCTGATCACTCACGCCTATAGTATTTGTCTCATATATATACCGTGTCTGATCATGACTGAGCCTGCTGCCCTCTATATGATTGGAATTGTAAGTGAGATCCACCTGTATCTTATGATAAATGCCACCTTTAATTCCATTTTTTTTCTCTTCTCTCAGCACAGTCAGCAGATCCCGGTTCTCTTCTCCCGCAGATTGACGCATTGGTTTCTGCGCAGAATCCGGTATATTCCACGTCTTTCCCGTCAGAAAAGCCCCAGGAATCTTATCATGAGCGCAGTAATTCCTAACGGTTCGTTCTGACACATTCCATTTTTTTGCAGTCTCTGCAACTGAAATATAACCCATGAAAATCCCTCCTTTTACGCAATGGGCTTTTATCATCTGCACAGTGTTTTGTATATAGATAGTATATGCCGTTACCGGCAAGAAATCAACTTTTTCAAAATTTGAAATCGGTCATTTCTTGCCGATAACGGCATATCTTACATTACTCATATATAGGTTCAAAGTCGTCTGCTCCGTGTCCACACAGGGGACATACGTAATCTGCAGGGAGCTCACTTCCCTCATATACATAGTTACATATCTTGCAGCGCCATCCCACTATCTTCTTATCTGTCTTAGGAGGCTTGTCTGCCTTTGGCTTTACATGTGCCTGATAATCAGCATATGTGAGAGGAGCCTTGTCTGACAGCATCTTTGCATCAACCACCTCCGCGATGAACAACGTGTGCGTTCCGAGATCATGGCTCTCAACTACCTTGCCACTGATAACCGCACAGGCATACCAGCCCATGTAAGGGATTCCGTTGACATCCTCCGGCATCTTTATTCCGGAGGTTTTGTCCACGTCTCTTCCCGACTGGAAACCGAAGTGCTTTATCGAGTCAAATGTACACTGCTCGTCAAGTACACTGAGGGCAAACACACCACTCTCCTTTAGCAGATCACATGTGTAATTCGTGTTGAGAACCGATATCGCAACCCGCGTTGGATTGTTCGCCACCTGTATACAGGTGTTGATGATGCAGCCATTTGCCTTGTCGCCCAGCTTTGTGGACAACATGAAAATCCCGTATGATAAACTGTAGATCGCCTTTTTATCCATGATAATAACCTCCTTGTCAATCATAATTAATCAGTTATATAGATTTATTCTCAATAAGATATTTCTATAATACCACATTATCATGCAAAAAGCTCCCCCTGTTTATCACAGGGAGAGCCTTTATTTAGTGAATAAATCTATCTCTCAACAGATATTATGTCATTTATTCCGTTGTCTGATTCCTGATAAAATACTTTTATTTTATCCCCGCTCTGTATAAATATCAGTTCCTCGTTCTCTGAGAAATCCTGCTTGTATACATTGCCATTTTCATCCGTGATATACACATATGTCGTCTCATCCATGTTGATATATTTGATATCAGCTACCGTGATCTGTCTGTTTGGTATATCGTCCGTCATGCTCTGCGTACTCTTAAGTCCGTTCTCTGCCAGCAGCTTGTTGTATGCCGCAAGTGCGTCCTTCTGGGTAGTGCCTGTAGCTACAATATTGTACTTCTCCACATCGACAAGCGCATACATCTTTACCAGGCCACCGTTGTCCTTTAAGACCATGATGTAGGTTGGTATTCCGCTGATATTGATGAGTGATGGGAAGGATGCCTTATAACCAAGATGCTGTACCTGTCCCTCTGCCGATGACATGGCTGAGTATTCCTCTGCACCTGCTACTTTGTAATATTTGCTCTCTCCTGTCCGGAGATTCATCATGGCAAATCCTATGTTGGACTCGTCACCATTTACCGATGTGACACCTGTATATACCCACACATCGCCGTCCATAACCTTGTAACCATAATCATCCGTAGTCCTCTTGCAACCCTTATTGCCAAATACGCTGTTCCAGTAGCCGCCTGAGAGCTCGCCGTACCAGTCGTATTTCTGGCACACCAGGTCTCCATCATATACACGGTCCACCCAGTGTGGAACATCACTGACTTCATGGTACTCTGTATCGCCCGTACACGGATCGCATATAACCACGCCCTTTACATCCTTTGCACCGAAGAGTCCTGCATGCGACTCAAGAACCGGACAGATGTAATATGGATTGCCATCGTCACTGAGCTCCAGATAGAAACCTTCAAATATATATGTCGGATAAGCCATCTGGACATGTCTGTACAGGTTCTTGTTGAAATACGCTGAAGGTGAATACACTATAGGCTTTTCAGTCTGTATATAGTGTGCCTCATTCTTTACAGGATCCACAAGAACATAACCCGGGATTCCGTTCTTCCTGTTGTTCATATATTTGATGAATCCCGCATAGTTGAGTGCTGCAACCTTCATCGGCGCGCCATTATAATCTATAGTGCTGTAATTGCCGCTGACCTCGTACTGGCTGACCACATCCGAGAGTGAACCGACGGCTCTCTCACCTATGATCCTCGCTGTGCTTGTATCCATCAGCGCAATGTCATTTATCTGCCTGCTCTCCGGGATATCTGTCTGGAAATCTCCATCCTCTATATTGATGAGACTTGCATACTTTGATGCACAAAACAGTTTGGATGACGCCGCCACCATAATGAGTCCGACCGCTATCATTATTACTACTATCCATGCTGCCGGTTTCGTTGCTTTCGTTGCAACACTTCTGGTATCATTACTCTCCACCGTGAAATCAAGCGTACAAAAGCCAACAAGCGCAACTGAAATGACCATCCATACCCAGAAACTTGTACTCTGTATGTTGATCGCCGGTGTTGCCGCATAATAGTATATAAGCTCTCCCACAACAAGCACTGCAAATGCTATCACATTCCATTTGCCGAGCCTTCCTGGGGGCTTTGCAAATATCTCCTTTGCCGCTCCTGTGCTTTTCTTTTTCTTTGTCTGTTTACCCATGTTGCCCTTCTTTCCGGCTTACCACGGTCTGATTTTTCACTGCATATACTTACCGGATCGTGTCTGCCATTAATCTATCTACTCCATATGTCTGCCCCATATATTATCATCTATTCCGATAAAAATATATATCTATCCGGTATATGTTATGCCTCGTATCGTTCTGCCAGTGAACGATTGTATATATGTGCTCTCCTGTGCTTTTTGTTATCCTTTTGCCTTCTCTATCCACTTCACAGCCTTCGCCAGCCTCTTCCCGGAATCGGCAAAATGTCCACCTGGATTTATCTCATATATCACATCGTTGTCCTTCTTCAGCAGGTCGCAAATCTCCTTTGTCCGATCCGCCACAGTTGCCATAAGTCTGTCTGACGTTCTCGATTCCTTACCGCCGAGGCTGATGTATATACGTTTATTCGCAAGTGTTGGCTGGCTGTTTACATATTCCACAAATCCCGGATACCACATTGAACCTGAACATGTGGCACACCCGTCAAATATATCAGTCTGATACATTGCCCAAAGTGCAAAAAGCCCGGCAAGCGAATATCCCATGATATAAAGAGGTCTGTTCGCCTGGCTTTGAATATCCAACTGCGGTACGACCTGCTGTTCTATATAATCCAGTGTCCGTCCCGCCTCTCCGGCAAATGATCCATCGACCTCATCCGATCTCCACGGTGAGAGATCCCTGTTCCAGTCATCTATCTGTATCGCAACAAGTGTAAAATGTTCTTCTCCCACCAGTTCTCTGATAGAATCCGCTGTGTGCTCCAGTTCATCTCCCCTGTGTGGGTACATGACCCAGAGGATGATCGGACCATTTTCCGAAGATATAAGTGTGTGTACCTGCATGTTTTTCATCTCCTATAGTGTGTCGGCTATCTTCTGGACTTCCTCCACTGATATGTTCAGTTTCTTCGCTATCTCTTCTATAGGAACCTTCACATCCAAATATGCCCTCACTGCACCCTTTAATTCTCCTCGCGCCTCGCCTATAGATATTCCTCTCTCTTCTCCTCTGGCTTCCGCCCTATCAAGTACTTCACACATATTTTTTAAACCTCCTTTATTTCCGTTAGCCTGCGCCTGTTCAAATCTTTCGTCCTGCGTCAATACGCTCATGAGCTTTAACACCTCGTCAACAATTGTTTTTCCACCGAACAACAATACATTTACTATATCTGCAAATACATCATTATAATCTGCCAGTATCTTTTCTGTTATATCCTTTTCTCCCATACAAACCTTCCTCCTCTTGTTTCTATGAAAAGTAAAGAAACCAATAGAGGATAGTTGCATGAATTTATAGCCATATTTTTTATAATTATACTATAGCAAAACCTGAGCGGCAACACACCTCTACCGTCTCCATATTAATTTGAATTATTTTGTGATAATCGCAGTGAAGTACTGCAAAGATCAATTTCGGAATTACACATAACATGATAAACCCATTTCAAATGAACGATTATTGGAACTGCAAAAATCAGCTACACAAAAATAAAATTTCACAAGATATAAGGATCATCTGTGGGTAATCAACTTGCTCACGGATGATTTTTATTTATACGGCGGTTTTTCATAGTTGACTTATTGCGGAATCTGTATTATATATTATAATACAGATAATACAAGAAGGAGGGCCACCACATGATCATAGAGCTTGACATGAGCAGTGACACACCCATATACGTACAGCTGCGCAATCAGATAGTAAAGGGAATCGGCAAAGGCGAGATACAGCCAGGCGAAAAGCTTCCCACTGTAAGACAGCTTGCGGCGGATGCCGGCGTGAACACAATGACTGTGAATAAGACATACCAGATACTAAAAAATGAGGGATATATCAGAACTGACAGAAGGCTTGGAGCATTTGTATCAGAAAATATCAATATGGACGCCGAGTTCCGTGACAAGCTGGAGTCAGAGTTGGAACTTCTGTCCGCCGAGGCAAGCATAACCGGGATGAACCGGGAAGATTTTCTCAAGTTGTGCGATGAAGTATATTCCAAAATGAAGTCTTCTCCAATCCAAATATCCACTTAAATTACTAGAAAGGAGCCGCTTATGAGCATAGCATTATTTATCATCTTCCTGTTTATGAACTTCTTCATACTGCTCATAATGAAGTTCGTATATACAAGTAATTATTCGTATACCGAAGGAATGCTCCTGGGTGTCCACATTCCAAAGGAACACATTGAAGACGAAACCGTCCTGAATATTGTTGCTGCTGCCAGACGTAAGATGAACCGGATTATCTGGATAAATCTCATCCTTGGAACAGCCCTGTGCTTTGTCGTATTCTGGGAGATCATTATATTCATACTGGCATACACTGTCTGGATGATCGCATTCTGTTTCCTTATAACATATGCAAACAACTCTGCGCACAGGAAAATGTATGCCCTAAAGATGAAAAATGATTGGGTGGTCCCTGATCAAAGAAGAAAACGTTACATTGATACAAATGTGTCAACCCAGATCGGCAAAAGTGAGATCAGTTTCAATTATCATGGAATAATAATCCTTGTAGAGCTCATTTGCCTAGTGCCATTTGTGATAGGGAAAAGTGCGGTCATATCAACCACAATGATAATAATGGGACTCTGCTCCGTCCTGATGTCACTTACATCCATGATATTCCACATATATGTAAACCGGCACGAGCGAACTGTGTACAGCTCGGATACCCAGCTCAACCAGACCGTCAACAGAACCATGAAGATATACAAGGGACTAGCAATGCTGATTCTTTCGGCAACAAATGCTGTCGCATGGGTATATATCACTATTGACACCCTGATTCATTGCATATCATCAGCCAGTAAGTCCCGGCAAATTTCGCTTTCTGATATCCTAAATTTCAAGGGTGCGCTTGTAGATGTCTCGCTGTGCAGCTCCGCACTCTATGTCTATATATTTGTCCAGACTCTTGCTGCCATCGGATTGTTTGCACCTCTCCTCATGGCACAAAGCAGAAAACGTGAACTCTTGGCCGCCGACACCCAGCCTCTCTACGTGGATGACGACGAATACTGGAAAACCGGATATTACTACAATCCTTCCGACCCGCATGTGCTGGTTCAGAACAGATTGCAAAGTGGAAATTATACATTTAACTATGCCACCAGGAGCGCAAAGATTTTTACAGGACTTACATATATCCTTATCACCGCCTGCATTGTCTGGACGATAGGCGTGCTTGTGCCATTCATAAACGTGCATATTGACACTCATCTTGACTCCAACAAACTCACAGTGTCTGCTGCCATATACTCATCGGAGATATATTTTGATGACATCGAGGAGGTTCAGCTTCTGAATGAACTGCCAGACGATGATTTTGTTCGCACAAACGGAGGTGCCACCGATGAATACCTGATCGGCCATTTCAAGAGCAGCACCTACGGCAAATGTGAGCTGTATGTATACGCAGACAGTTATCCCATCATCATGATAAAGACAAGGGATGAAGTGATATTTATGAACACCAAGGATTCTGATGATACTTATTCTATCTTCGAATCCATACATTCATGAGATAACGCCAAAACAGGTACAATGGATAAGTATGCTATCATTTTCTTAAGAAATGCTCCCTGTTCGGATACTCCTGCCTGAATGCCGCCAGTGCTGCGCTCTGAAGTATGGCAAATTCCTTGTCCATGTGCAGCATGTGCGGCGCGTCAAATGCGATGGAGCTTATCTGATCTGCGATCTTCTTCGCCACGCCCTCATCCGAGAGCTGCCCCATACCAAATGCTATGGATGTGAAACCTCTGCCGCCTCTGCTCACCTCGATGAACTTGAGAAACGCATTCTTGAGTTCATATAGCAGTATCTCCTGTTCCTCGACACTTCTTCTGTCTGCGTCGAACAGGCAGAGCTTGCTTATAATCTCCACAGCCTGTTTCTTTTTCTGACCTCCGATGTCAACAGAACCGCCCTCCGATATGTATTTGAGCTCCATAAGGCAGCCCACAAATGCATCATTCTTCGGCTTTCTCTTGCCATATCTCGCCGTCCACAATCTCTGACGGAAGACAGTAGACGAACCGGCGCTGTCACCATCCATATCCGTGCTGTTATTTTCCAGCAGTTCAAGTCTCTTATCTGCATCCGTCTCTCCGTAAAATTCTTCTATCCAGCTATTTTCCATATGCATCCTTCCCGAATATATAATTGGATCTGTATCTCTACATCAATTCTTGATAATTTTTCCAGACAGATCTTCTCCAATTATATATGCTTTTAATTCACGATTGTTTACTCATGTATCAGTTTGTAACTTTAGTCAGCTATTTTAGTTCATTATTTCAGGCTCTTATTTTAACGCTCCTGTACTTATCTGAGCAGGAAATCATCCACGCTGTCAACATCGACCTTCCAGTAAGGCGACACGTAATATTTGCCCTCGTCAAGATTATGACCATCAAGGCTGTTTCCCTTGAAGAGATCAACTGCCAACCGCGCTATCTCTCCCGCCTGGGCCTCCTTGTCATTGTAAACTGTTCCCTGCATGTTTCCCTGCTTTATCGCCTGGAGAGCATCATCAAGTCCGTCTATTCCAAAGATCACAGGCCATTTGTCCCGGCTTATACTTGAGTTATCGTACGCCTCAACTGCGCCCAGTGCCATCTCATCATTGTTGGATATGACAAGCTCTATCTGACTGCCATACTGACTTATAAGCTGAGTCATTCTGTTCTCCGCCTGACCTCTGTTCCAGTCTGCAAACTGATAACTGAGCTTCTCAAGATCCACTCCCTTATCCATGATGGTCTTCACCGAACAGTCGGTTCTGCTTATGGCATCCTGATGTCCGGCCTCCCCCTCCAGAAGAACATACTGTATCTTGCCATCACCGTTGCGATCCACTTCGCTGTGCTTCTTTATATAATTTGCCGCAATCTCCCCCTGCATATCACCGGATTCTTTTGCGTCACAGCCAACATAGTAGAGCTTTTCCCACTGCATCAGGTCATCACGCACCGGCTCTCTGTTGAAAAAGATCACTGGTATATCACTCTGCCTTGCTGACTTGATAATATTTGCCGGTGCGGTTCTGTCTACAAGATTTACACACAGCACATCGCAGCCTGCATCTATCATCTCATCAACTATCTCATCCTGCTCACGCTGATCATTATCACCACTTCTCACCGATACTATCACATTCATGTTTGTGGTCTCCATAGTCTTAAGCTGAGATTTCACCTTTTCAATCATGGCATTTATGAATGGATCATCTGCTGTATAAGTGACCACCCCGACTCTCATGGTTTTGTTTGATTTTTTATTGCTGCTGCCGCAGCCCATAAGCGAGACTATCATCGCAGCTGCCAGCAAAAGCACATATATTTTTCTTCGTTTCTGTCTACTCATATGAATATAAAAACCTCTCTACATCATCGGAGAACAAATCGTCACTGTATATTATCTTTATGCCCTCCTCCCGACTCTTCATCGTATACAATCTGCTGTTCAGACCCTTTACTACCTCTGTCACACTGGCATAGCCAACACCGTATCCATCCGGAATAACAAGGCACTTTATCTTGCCCGCATCAAGCAGCGCCACAGATTTTACGCTGGTCCCCATTCCATATATCTGGGCGCCATTGTACATACCGTTATCCGCATTCTCTCCTATCTCATCGATCGCATATGTGTCCATCACAACCATGTAGTCCACCTTTCCCAGAATATCCACAATGTCACATATGTTCTGATTGCCACATCGGCTGTACACCCAGCTCACCTCGCATCCGGTTCCTTCTATCGCATCCATAAGTCCTGCTTTTCCGCTCACACTTCCCTCTGTCTGGGAATATCCGGTTATAATGCCTATGCTTTTGCCACGGAGTCCGTCCGCATCATTTGCCCTGATCTGTTCTCCAAGGGTATATCCTATCTTGTAGTTATCAGGTTTTATTGTGACAAATCCCGAGGCGCCATCTTCACTGTATGCATCCTGGGTTATAAGTACAAATGGTACATCGCCAAGCTGTCCCAGCATATCCGATGTATCCTCGCCCGGTGCAGGACAAATTATGAATGCATCTACATCATTTTCAAGCTGTTCATCTATTAGCTCCTTCTCATCCTGGGCTGACTCGATATCATCGGTGTTGCATATGATAAGATGGACATCATTGACATTTGCTGATTGTTTTAGTCCATTTATAAGTCCATCCCACCTCTTATCACCGGAATTTGAAAGTATGACCGCTACTCTTTTCTGAGGCACATTTTCCCGGAATATCTGATGTATAAAGAATCCGGCTATAACCACCAGAAACAGCTCCGCGATCAGAAAGGTTATCTTACTCTTCTTCATCTGTGACCATCCCCCTTCCAAAATCCTGCCTCTCAAGTCTCTCTCTGTTCTCCTCCGTATAAGGAATGGCTGGAATGTGAATGACAACCTTTGTTCCCTCGTCCGGCTCACTGTACACCTTTAATCCATATTCGCTGCCAAACATCAGCTTTATCCTGGAGTGAACATTGATAACACCCACTCCGGAGCCATGCTTTGGCACCTTATTGTTGTCCACAAGGATGTTCCGGACAACATCCTCCGACATACCCATGCCATTATCCTCAACTGAAATGTAGATGTCATTGCCCTTCTTCTCACCGCGGACAGTTATCTTGCCGCCATCGTCCTCATCCATGTTGCCCACACCATAGTATATTGCATTTTCCAGGATCGGCTGCACGATAAGTTTAACTGTACAATAGTCATTTATCTCTTCGTCTATGATAAATTCTGTAGCAAATCTTTCTTTATATCTTACCTTCTGTATGTTCATGTAACTCGTGCTGTGCTGGATCTCGTCCGCTATCCTTATGACAGTTCTGCCCTTTGACAGACTTATCCTCAGCAGCTTTGCAAGCTCAGATATCATAAATACTGCATCTGTATTTCTGTTCGCCTCCACCATCCATGTTATGGACTCCAGTGTATTATACAGGAAATGCGGATTGATCTGACTCTGGAGCGCATCCATCTCACTCTTTCTCCGCTCATTCTGCTGTCTGATTATCTCCTGCATCAGAATCTCTATCTGCTCATAGGATTTCTTGACCGAATATCCCAGATGTCTTATCTCGGAAGATCCTCCAATATATATATCCGTGGTTCCACCTGTCTCATATGACTTTACTGATTCATTCAGCTTAAGTATAGGCTTTGAGATTTTCTTTGTTATGATCCTGTTCACCCACAAGAGCATCATAAGCAATATCACAACCGTAGTTATGATGTAATATCTGTACTGATTGATGCTGGCAGTCTGAACACTTTCCGGGACAACTCCTATGATCTTCCATCCAGTGTAGGCTATGCTGCTGACAACAACATTTTCTGTGCCACCCGTCATCTTGATCTCATATGTACCGTCATCGTATACCGCTGCCTCTGTACTTTCCTCTGTGAAAAAGCCTCTGTCTATCTCTGCTCTTCGCGGATGGTATATGATATCTCCGTCACGGTTGCACAGATAATAATAAGTCTCACTTGAAGAATCATTGATCCTTGAAAGAGCCTCCTCGATCACGGAATACTTCATATCTATCAGAAGCACACCGTTTACTGGCTTATCTCCATCATTGATATCAACAGAACGGCTGAGGGATATGACCCAATAATACCTGTTGGCGCCATCTTGAAACAGATCTTGTATATGAGGTGTAGAAAAGTGCATATTCTCTATATCTTCAGATGCATTCTTGTACCATTCCTGTTCCTCGACATTAACCTTATCCTTCTGCACTGCAACCGGCTCCGCAGCAACAAGCTTCCCGGAATTGTCGTACAACGCCATACTCTGCACTTTGTCAACATTCACCTCATATAAAAGGCTGAACTGTCTGCTGAACTCCTGACTGGAGATGTCATATTCCTGGATAATGTTATAATTCACTCCATTAGATATCTGTCTGATGCCTGCCAGGTCTGTATCCACTTTATCCACAGTACTCTCTATCATGCTTTCTGCATTTGACACTGCAGTCTGCTTTATCGCAAGCTTGAATCTATTGTAAATAAGAAATCCCATAACAACAGTTGTGGTTATCGTCAGTCCTGTGAGCACCGCCATTATTATTGACTGTATGTCAAATCCTATAAATCTGCCATGATGAAACCAGCCTCGCAGCCTCGTGCGCAGAGAATATTTATTTTTCTGCATTTTGCCCTGAGCATCCTTTTTCTCTCTAATCTTCAAAACAATTCTACTCCCCTTATACTTTCTCTGCTCTACTTATTCCCCGTATGTTCAGTTCTGTACTTTGATGGCGACATTCCAAATCTCTTCTTGAACACATAGCTGAAATAATTTGCATCCTGATATCCCACCTGCTCTGCTATCTTATAGCTCTTCTCATTTGTCTCAAGTATGAGATTGGCTGCGTGATCCATCCTGTAATCCGTCAGATACGAGATAAATGACTTGCCTGTCTCCTTCTTGAACACTGATGAAAAATACGAATTGGACACACCAAGCTCTGAGCACACCGTATCCAGCGACAGATCGGGCTCCATATACCTGTCAACTACCATATTCTGGGCATCCGTTACCATTCTTCTGGACGTGTTATTTCTGGCATTTTTCAATTCCTCGCCGATCGCCATCGATGTGTCTATGAGCCATGCTGTGAGGGTAACTTCATCCATCTCAGGAACCTTCTCGTATGGGTTGCTGATCCCACCTGAAAAATTATCAAAATCTATAAAATTATTTGCGCAGAATCTGTAGAACGTTCCTACCATCTCCATGAGCGTCAGCTTGTACCTGTTCATGGTCTGTGCAGATCTGTGCAGCTTCTCTATCTCATCATGTACCGCTCCCTCAATGGCATCTCTTTTGCCAAGATATATTGACTTGATAAGTTCATGCATATTTGCATCTTCATACTGTACTGCGGCCTTCTGCTCCTTCGGTGCGATCTCAGCAATATTTATAGCCCTCTGGGTTCCGTATAAGACCCTGTATGATACCGCTTCCCTGGCACCCTCATATGAATTATTGATATTCAGGAGACTGTCACACACTCTGCCAATACCAGCAGTCACCACGGCACCCATGACTCGGTAAGCCCATCTGCAGAATCTGTCGCAGGCATCCGTCAGCTCTGCCATGGCATCCTCTGAGGCTATTTCGATGATGAGCACTGAGTTGCCCAGATATGTAAATACCTTGCATTTCCATGTATCAGCAATTCTGTCCTTGATCTGCTGTTCCACCGACATTGACAACAGAAGCGGATTCATTCCATCTGGAACGTGATGCTCCGATGTATGAAAAACCGCGCAGCAATAAAGCGGTCCCTTCATATCAATCTGGTATGCTACAAGAAATTTCTCATAATCCGACTCGCTCACTCTGCCCTCTATCAGTGATACAAACAGATTTGTCTGAAGAACAGGCAGAGATTCATTGAAATAATTTGCAAGCTTTTCTACATTCAGTTTTTCCTCCCTCTCCTTGTCCAGAGAGTTCTTGACCCTCTTCAGACAATCCGAGAGTTCTAAAGCATTTATAGGCTTGAGCATGTACTCCTCTATCTCAAGGTGCACCGCCTCCTTGGCATACTCAAACTCATCAAACCCTGTGAATATGATGATGTGTATATTCTGATAATCATTGTTGAGCCGCCTGGACAGCTCAAGGCCGTCCATATACGGCATCTTGATGTCCGTTATGACCACATCCGGCTGCAATTTCTCCACCAGTTCAAGAGCCTTCACACCATTGTTGGCACTTCCCACAACATCAAACCCAAGCATATCCCAGTGGATCTTTCTCTCTATAACATCTATAACCTCTTCCTCGTCATCGACAAGGATAACCTTGTATTTATCCATCTAACAGAAATCCTTTCTATATATCAAATGCCACCCGGTTCACCGGTCTTTTCCAGCAGTGTAATTATATCAAATACCGCAGAGAATATCTGTACTTTTATTATTATTTCTTCATCTATACCGTCAAGAAATTTTCCTCACCTGTCCGTGACTCGAAACCTTGCCTGTTTCCAGCTTAGGATCCAGCTTGTTTCCGGCTGAACATCTTGCCCTCCCGTAATCTGGAATATTTTCCCTATCTCCAACAAAAATAGCTGCTGTAGGAAAAAATTGTAACTTTTCTCTCCCCATATAGCCCTTACAGGAAAATAGAACGAAGGAAGCGGAACACTCGCCCAAGATTTTACAATATATAAATATCTCCACATCCCAGCCTTCCTTGCATGCGCCTGCCACTTTTATGCATGCCACCTAATCGATAGCTAGACGCGACTGAGCTTCAATGATTTTTGCTAAGGCAGAGCGCGCAAACGCCCTTATCGCGCGCGGCGCCGCATGCAGATAAAATCATTGGAGCGAAGGAAGCGGCTGCGTAATTAGGTGGCATGCATAAAAAAGTGGCATAGATGCAGGAAGGCTTCCGCCAATCCACATGCCTTGCGTCATGCGTGCACTTCGTGCACTTCACAAGGAATCCTCCCGCTTATGCGGGCCCCTCCTTATGAAAAAAACCGCTCAATCCATCCTGTAGACGATCCGAGCGGCTTTTTATATAAAGGTTTTGTGAGAGTTAAATTTGTTGTTCCTTACTTCTTCTGTACATACTTGAGACAGTCAAGAGTTACAGCGGCAAGGATGATGATACCTTCGAATATGAACTGAAGGTTTGTATCAATACCAAGAATGGTAAGTGAGTAGGTAAGTGATGTGAAGATAAGAACACCAGTTACAACACCGGAGATCTTACCGATACCACCTGTGAATGAAACACCACCAACAACGCAGGCTGCTATAGCGTCCATATCCCAGCCCTGTCCATAAGCTGCACTACCTGAACCAACCATTCTGTTACACTCAAGCCATGATCCGAATCCGTAAAGGATACCGGCAAGGATGAATGCACCAAGTGTTACCTTGAAAACTGATATACCTGAAACTGCTGCTGCCTCTGGGTTTCCACCTACAGCGTACAGATTCTTACCAAATGTAGTCTTGTTCCAGATGAACCATACTACTACGATTGCAACTACTGCCCAAATGATAATAGTTGGGAAGTTTCCTATTGTTGGGATGAACATATTTGGTATTGCTGAATCAATAGCACCAAACGAAACACCCTTTGTCGCATATGTTACAAGTCCGAAGATGATCAGCATGTTCGCCATTGTTGAAATGAACGGATGCATCTTGTACTTCGCCATGAAGAAACCTGCAATACTTGAAAATACTGTTGTGAGGATAATACATGCAACAAGTGCAAATAATGCTTTTCCTACAACCGGCATACTTGAGAAATCAAATATGTGTCCAAACACACCACCTGTATTTGCACCATTGTGCATGATAATGGTAGCTGTAACCATACCCATACCAACCATACGTCCAATCGAAAGATCGGTACCGGTCAGGAGGATAAGTCCCGCAACGCCGAGTGCCAGGAACATTCTAGGTGATGCCTGCTGAAGTATGTTCAGTATATTGGTAACTGTGAGGAGCTGTGTGTTCTTCACAATTGGAGTGATGATACAAAGTGCAATGAATATCAACACGATTACTATATACAGACCGTTCTTGTAAAGGAACTGTGTTGTGTTGAATGTGTACTTGTAATTCTCAAATTTCTGTGCTCTGCTCTGCATGAATGTGTACTTGGACATTCTAAGGAGATCTATCAGATGATACTTGTGTGAAAATGCATCATGCTTTCTGTCCTTAATCTCCTGAAGTCTTGACTCATGTGTCATCTGTGCATCAAAGAGCTTGTTCTTGTATACATATTTCTCGTCCTTGATCTCTTCCGGATCAGAGAGTTTTGCAAGTGTCTGTTCATGCTCTGTCTTGAGTGTTGCCTTTACTCTCTCATAGGACTCATTTTCTGCTGCCTTCTCAGTCTCGCAGCTTGCCACTACTTTGCTGTAGTACTCGCTGTCATAATGCTCCTTAAGGTATCCCTCTGCGTCAGCGATAAGCTTTGCAACCTTATCCTTATTGGCTGCCTCAACTGCCTTTGCCTTCTCCAGGGCTGCCTTATCCTTTGCGATTATGCTATCCTTTTCTTCCTTTGATAAATTCTTATCTTCCTTTGCGATAGCTATATGGTTCTTCAAACTACGAACCTTGTCAGATCCATCAACTCGAAGTTCATCGATCTGAGCCTGTATCTTTCCAACATATTCATCAATCGGCTTGAGGAGTTTTTCCTCTGCATCAGCCGAAAGGATCATATTTTTATCTGCCATATCCATGCTCCTCTCTATTACAAATATTTAGCACTAAGTCTTAACAATTCTTCCTGATTAGTCTCCTTGGTATTTACAATTCCGGCAAGGTGTCCATTTGACATAACACCTATACGGTTTGTGATACCCAGGATCTCCGGCATCTCAGAGGAGACAACTATGATAGTCTTGCCCTGCTTTGCCATGTTGATTATAAGTTCATATATTTCATACTTGGCTCCTACATCGATACCTCTTGTAGGATCATCCATCATGAATACATTTGGTGAACGCTCAAGCCATTTTCCGAAGATAACCTTCTGCTGATTACCACCGGACAGGTTGGCGATCATATCGTCAGGTCCCATACACTTGGTGTGCATGACCTTGATCTCCTCAGCTGTGGCACGAACCATGCTGTCATGTGACAGTGCCACGCCGCTCTTGTAGTGGTTCATATTTGCAATGGTGGTATTGAAGGTGATATCTGCCTTGAGGAAGAGACCATTTGCCTTTCTCTCCTCAGTGATGAGGGCAAATCCGTGATCCATAGCATCCTTTGGACCGGTGAAGTTCATGATCTTGCCACCATACATTACATTTCCTGCTGCTCTTGTACGAATACCAAATATAGTTTCCAGGAGCTCTGTACGACCTGCGCCAACCAGACCATAGAGACCGAATATCTCACCCTTCTTCACATCAAATGTGATGTTCTGGAGCTTCGGTGCATACTTTGTGGAGAGTCCCTGTACTGAGAGGATCGTCTCACCCGGCGTATTGTCGACCGGTGGGAATCTGTTATCAAGTGAACGACCAACCATGGCTGATATAAGCTCGTTCATGTTGGTGTCCTTGCTGTCCTTTGTCATGACCAGACTACCGTCTCGGAGAACTGATATCTGATCACAGATCTCGAATATCTCATCCATCTTATGTGAGATGTAGATCAGGGAAATTCCCTGCTCCTTGAGCTGTCTCATCATCTTGAAAAGCTTTGCAACCTCAGGTGCTGTCAGTGATGATGTAGGCTCATCAAGTACGATTACCTTGGAATTGTACGAGATAGCCTTTGCGATCTCACACATCTGTCTCTGGGAAACTGACATTCTCTTCATCGGCTGTGTAAGATTGACCGTTATCCCCAGCTTTCTGAACAAGTCTGAAGCTTCCTTCTTCATACGGCCCTCATCGATGACTCCAAGAGAGTTCTTTGGATAACGTCCAAGGAACAGGTTGTCAACAACGCTTCTCTCAAGACACTGATTTAATTCCTGATGAACCATCGCAACTCCATTCTCGAGTGCATCCTTAGGGCCAGAGAAATTTACTTCTTTTCCATCTAATATTATTGTGCCTTCGTCCTTCTGATAGGTTCCGAAGAGACACTTCATCATTGTCGATTTACCGGCACCATTCTCACCCATAAGTCCCATGATCGAACCAGGTTTAACATTCAAATTAATATGGTTAAGGACCTTGTTTCTGCCGAATGATTTGCTCATGCCTTGAATCGATAAGATGTATTTATTCTTATCTTCTGCCATATCTCTACTTCCTTTCATTGAACATCAGCCCATTAATAGTCGCCTTCAGCGAGGGCTGATGCTACATATCAAGTTTTCATAGAAAACTTGATACATGCTCTTAGTAAAAGAAGGGTATCAAATGTTTAGTCTGACACCCCTCTGAGTTAAATCATTTCCTATTGATCAATCATCCAGGTAACTTATATTACTTAGAGAGAATTGATGTGTATGATGCTGCATTGTCTGTCTTAACCATGTTGATTGCAAATGCATCGTACTCGCCTGGGTTACCAAGACGGTTTGTGATGTTAGACTCTGTCTGTCCATCACCACCGATGTAATCTACATTCAGGTTAAGAAGGTCATCGTAGTTCTGAAGAAGTGGCTGGTATGTTGAGCTCAGGAAGTTATCTGAAGCGTTGTAGATGTCAAGCCATACCTTCTTGCTTGGACTCTTGCTTGAGTCAAGCTGCTTTGAAACCTTGTCATAAACCTTTGTTGAATCTGTGAAATCCTGATAGTTGTCTGCTGTTACTGCCACGTTCAGTGCGTAGTATGATCTCTCGTCTGCGCTGTATCTGTAGTCAACACCTTCCTCAAGCTGGTTTCCAGCCTCGTCTGCTGTACCGATACCAGTATCAACATCTACACCATCAAGTGCGTTACGGAGAACTCTCAGTGTCAGGTAAGCCTGAACATCTGCATGCTGTGAAATTGTTCCGCCGTAGCCCTCTGCAATTGCTGCAACTGCATCGCTGTTAGCATCGTATCCAAATGTAGGAACCTTGTTGTCCTTTGCCCAGGCATTGAACATTGACATTCCCATACCATCGTTATTTGAAACAACTACATCGATCTGATCACCAAATGATGCTGTCCATGTTCCTATTGCATTACCAGCTGTAGCTGCATCCCATGTAGCTCCTGCAGAGTTCTTCATCTCCTGTGATGCAAGCTCTCTGATCGTATATGTCTTGCCATCAACATCAAGCTTAGCATCCTGTACTACTGTTGCCTTACCATCTACGTTTGTTCCGGCTGGTGTTGAATCAACTGCTCCGCTTGCATCAACGCCTGTGCCAAGTGCTGAACGAACACCTCTTGTACGTGCGATTGAATCATTGTGTCCGATATCACCGATTGCAAGTACATATCCGATGACTCCATCACCGTTACGATCGATCGTTGCTGCATTTGCCTTGATGTAATCAAGAACCATCTGGCCCTGGAGCTCAGCACCCTGATTAGCATCAAATCCTACATAATATGTGTCCTTGTTGTAGCTAAGAGCGTCCTTGTCAAGCTCTCCTGTTGAACTGTTAGATGGCTGACGGTTGAACCAGCAAAGTGGCTTGTCCTTGTTGGCTACTCCACTGCTTGAGCTTCCGCCACTTGAGCTTCCGCCTGATCCACATCCTACCATTGATAAAGCAAGTGTTGCAGCTGCTGCTACAGCTAAAATTCTTCTTTTTCTCATATTACATTCCCTCCTGTTCTTTGAACATCAGCCCATTTGTAATTGCCTTCGGCAAGGGCTGATGCTGCATGTTAAGTTTTCTGAAACTTAACACATCCTTTGGCTTTGTGTGTTTTATTTTTTCGTCTTGCCTCATTGACTGTACTCATTATAAGTTGATACGGGATTTGAAAGAATAGAATATTTTTGGATTAATTAGCAAAATTTTGTGATTTATTGATTTTTTTATAGATATTTTTACCAATTCACACTGGTTAATAGTTATATGTCAAGTGTATTTTTCGCTTAACACGGGTAAAATTGCATATTGAGTTGGGCAGTTTTGACTCATTCTCGGCATTTTAGTGGAATCTTCTATAACGGCTTGTTTTTATCTTTTTGTTGTTGTTTCGTAGGTTTGTGCATAAAATTATCTCCTTTTTGCTAGAGCGTGGGTTCGACTCACCCACGCTCTTTTTCAGGCTTACATATTCACATTCAAGTAATTTCCACAATAAGGACATTTGCTGGAATATCCAGTCGCTGCACGGAAACTCGAACCACAATTCGGGCATCTGACCGCCACAAGTCTCAGCTTATCCGGTGCCACCGGCTTGTCGTCCATGAGCTCTTCCTCACCAGGAAGCCTCTCATCCCTTACTGAATCCGGATCATAGCCGTATTTGCCGTTGTACTCAAATATATCTATCGTCAGACCTATCGGATACATGCCGCCCCCCCTTGTGAATCCCGTTGGTATTATAGCCTCCCGCTCAACATGGTAGCTGTCAAAGTAATGCACGATCGTGTCCATCATATATGTATTGTTCACCCTGACAGAAGTATTCTCCGTGTATCCATATATCTTTGCAGGATACCTCACGCCCTTTTTCACTATCATCTTCTTGTTGTGGACCAATATCGCCACCACTATATCCATTCCCCCACCGATCAGTAAGAAACTTCCCGGAAGGCTCAGCATAGCCAGGGGGAATTTGCCAGGCTCCGCCACAATCGCAAATATAATTCCCACGAAAACACCGACAGTAAGAAATATACTGCCAACCAAAACCACTATCTTATGAGCTGCATTCATACTATTTCTTCCTTTCTCAAATATCTGCAAAAATCACCGATTCTCTGCTCATACCATGTCTACATCACCATCTGCCAGATTATGTACAATACAAGCAAGTGTCCCGGATAAAATGCATAACAGAAGTATTTAAACCACTTCTTATGGTATCCCAGTTTTCCATTGTATAGCCATATCACCGGCAATGCGATGAGCGCAAACGCCTGCTGCGGGAACTCAAAGCTATGTCCCGCTATACTAAACGTATAACAATATCCGCTAAGCAGCTGTGCATTGATGTAATACATACACACAATCTGTGCTATCAATTTCCATGGTTCCTTGCCCCGGAACAGATAGAACATTATAACCATGACGACTCCCGCTCCATAGAAATCAACCATTGTGATCGTTCCTATCACATATCCCACAAGAGCCACAACAACCGCAACCGGAATCCACAGCCATACCTTGCCCTTTTTCCTTACTTTGTCTATCAATGCTATCAGCAGTAATCCTATGAGAAATGTCCAAAGTACATTCTGATGAAACAGATACAGTACACTGTCTCCGGACACAAGATCAAACGGAACTTCAGATATCACCGCAAATATCAGCATTCTGCACAGATATCTGCGGAAATTACTGGTGTGATAAAATCCCTCAACTATCATGAAGGCAAATATCGGAAATGCTATTCTTCCTATGCACGTAAGTATATCCACATACGGAAACAACGTTGCCCACATGTGATCACTGAGCATGCATGCCATCGCAATGATATGCAGCATACAGGAGCTGAATACTCCTGCCTTTATATTCCAGGACTGTTTCCCCGGATCAATCATTTTACCATTCTGTATATCCGTCATATTGATTCCTCCTTTTTATATGACTTCGTCATATTGGTTCCTAATATGTGCCGCCAACTCCTTCGCCCTTGTTAAATCCGAATATGGCGCAGCATATCAGATCTATGATAAACAATACCGACAATGTGATACATATAATGTTCTGCACTTTTTTGCTCTTGGAATTCAGAAATTCACTGAGCTTCGGTGCCGCTATATACACTCCAAACAGGCTGCCCAAACCAAATGCAAGAAGTCCCACCAGACATATTCTTCCATTTACATTAAGAAACTCGTTCTTGTAGTCCCAATACTGTGAATTAAAGAAGAAATCCAGTGCCCAGCTTGCTATGAATTCTATGATTCCACATACCACCATCGCCATAGCAAACAGCTTTGCCTTATCTGCCTTGAAGCGGTCAAGCAGGAATATGATAGCAACGCCGCCGACTCCGTACACAGGCAGCCACGGTCCATACATGGTTCCACGGTTTACAAGAACATGATCCATAACTATATAGAGTACGACCTCCCACAGCCATCCTATAAAACAGAACACAAAGAAGAAGAAAATGAAGTCCCTGAGACTGTATTCACTCTTCACCTTCATTCCCTCAGGCACCTCGACCGCGACATCCTGGAGAATATAGGCCGGTTTAGTCCATACCTCAGCAACTCCCGCGTCTCCTGCCGACTGATAAGCAGCCTCGATAGCCTTTTTGTTATATGGTGCAGCATTGAATGCTTCCTCGACAAAATTTTCCACACCTATATTCTGTCTGAACCAGAAGTACATCTCCACATCAAGCTCCATCTGAAACGGTAATGCTACCAGAAGTCCTGCAACCGGTATAGCCTTGATCATCCACACGTGGATGCACGACAGATCCGTCAGGAACATTTTCCACTTATAGCCTCTCGTCATCTCCCTTGACATGTTCTTCGCATCTCTCCACTTGAGTCTTGGATTCTCCGCCAGGAGATATGGAACCATCCTATACTGATAATACTTGTACACACCACCGATTATCGTGAGCCACCAGAGTGTCATAACAACATTGTAACAGAACATGACCCACATAAGTCTGAGTAAATAATGTCTGTGGAAAGGTGCAAACATCCGGTTGACGGACACCTTGTCACTGTATCTGCACTCCATGGCATAACGGCATTTGCCCACTATCGCCGCACTCTGTATAAAGAAATGGACAACAGCCATGATAAGAGCAGATATCAGGAGCATCACTATGACCTCGCCGGGATTTCTCTCCACATATGCCGTGTTGGCGCCTAAAAGCTTGATGATCCAGGTCTGCTTCGCCGTCACCGAGTCTATCGCACGGGCTACTGTCTCGGCTTTTTTCTCCGACATATGCTCAATCATCGGCATATTCTTTACATACTCCTTGAGTATGGTCACATTGTCAGCCTCATGCTCGGTCTCCTGTCCAAGCACCTGATCTATTCCCTTCACGAATTTTGTCTGGGAAGAATCATCTACCCCAAGATAAGAGAAAATAAAACACACAGCGACCATAGCCATCCAAGCCATAAGTCCACGTTTAAATACCGTGTTCCACGCTCCCTTTTTAAGCTGTTTCCTGTTCCAAGTCATTATAATACATTCTCCCTTATAGAATTTTAAATGTTATCATCTTACGTCTATATCCCGCATTTTTAATGTCACATCACTCAGGCAAACTGTGAAACTCATAACCTGAATCCCCCTAGATGAAGTCGAAGGTTGCCTGCTCATAGGAAAGTTCCTGATATTCAAGCTCCTCCTGATCTGTCTTGCTGGTGTAGTCCACAACGACTGTCTGCTGCTTTCCGCCCACCATCTGCTGTCCCAGGATATAGTTCACGTCAAAGCGTCCGGTGATGGCCGGTGTCGCGCCACGGGCAGGTACGATGAGCTGCACATGATTAGCTGCCAGCATGGCAAATATAGGCTCCCAAATATATATATCTTTTGCAGCACCAAATGGGTTATCGATAAATATAGTCTTGGACTGTATCGACTCCTCAGGTGCCAGACTGTACATTCCGGCAATATAGTTGATGACAGCAACCAGAAACTGAATGTAGATTCCCTGAGACTGTCCCGTACTTCCAACAGCCTCCTCATATCTGAGATAACGGCTCTGTTCCTTTATCCTCTCCCTCTTGTAGAGGTTAAGCTTTATGGCGTTCATATCTGTGACCATGACGCCGAACAGCTTCTTGAGTCCGAGGCAGTCACGGATGTACTTGATCCTCTTTCTCTCGTCTTCGTAGGCATCCGTACCCTTCACTATGTCATCTATATAGTCAGACATCCTTTGCTTCACAAATTCATCCTTCACATAAGGTATAGTTAGATCGACCATCTTGATCACATCATCGCCCACCGTGATACGTGACAGCTTTGGAAGCTTCTCAAGCTCAGTCTTGACATCCATACATCTCTGTACACACTGATTCTCGAAGTTCTCCTTTATGGCAACCATATCCTCAATGCCCTTCTCGACGCGCTCCTTCTCCAGCTTGATGAACTCAATAATCTGAAGAAGATTTGCCAGAAGCTCCTTTGCCTGACTGTAGGTATCCGGAACCTGCACATCCTGTCTGATCGTATTGGCCATCTCGAATACACCCATCTCCACAAGCGTATCCGCCGTCTGTCCCTTGAATCTCATGATTTCATTCTTTGCGCGGTCAAGGGCTTTCATGCTCCTGTCGTACTTCATAAGACTTGTCTCAAATAACTGTCTGAGGGTATCCATGTCTTCATCCAGTACATTTCCACCGGACACATCTATGTCATTTGTATCGACTATTCTCTTTACATCCTTGTACAGATCCACCATGAAACCATACTGCTTATAGTAATCGCTGTACGCCTTCTCAGCTTCTTTGAATATGCGGTTCATATCCGCAAGCACCGCATCTCCATTGGCTATGGCTGTATCGGCATCGGCTGCAGATATCTCCTCACGTACATAGCTGCCATCGCCGTATGTGCGGTTGATGTTCTCTATCGCATACTCTATGCTTCCCTCAAGCTTGCTATACGCCTTCTGGTCAGCCTTCTGCTGCTGCATCAGCGACGCCTCTATCAACGTGAGCCTTGCCAGCTCATCGTCCATCTCCCTGAGATTGTCCTCAGACGTCGGATAGAGCTCTCCTGCCCCGGCAAATACTGCCATGTCAAAGCCTCTCTTCTCTATGGTCTTCTGTATTCTGTCCATTGACTTCTTCAGCGCATCCATGAGCTTCTTCTTGTCCTCAAGATCCGGCGCATGCTCCTTTGAAACCGCCAGCATAGCCATAAATTCCTGTTCAAGCCGTTCATCTGAAATGTCCAAAGTCTCCTTGTATTCCTCCGGTATTCCGTCCTGCCATGCCGCAGCAGCCACGCCTGCACCATCTGTATTTTCAGCAACTCCCGCATTCTCAGACTTCGGCAGATACGGTTCGAAATACTCCGTCCACTTGTACTGGATATCCTCTATATTCCTTGTAAGCCCCGCAAGCTTTGACTCAGTCTCTCCAACCGTCGTCGACCACTTCAGCACATCGCTCTGAAGTCCTGACAGCTTTGCCACAAGGTCAGACTTCCTCTGCTTATACTCGGCAAGTCTCTGCTCCTCCGGTCTTGCAAGATCCGACAGCTGCTCTATCATGACAAATGTCTGTCTTCTGTCAGATTCCTTCTGCTGACTCTGCTGCAGGTCTCCATATCTCTCGGTGTTATTCTTAAGCTCCGTCTCTGTAACCTTGATCGATGTCTTAAGCTCCTCAAGCTCATCATTCTTATCGAGCAGTGCCTGGTTCAGCTCTCTCTCCCTGTCCTCGGCACCTGTATATCTCGCATCCACAAGCCTTGTGACAAATGCAAGATCCTCCTGATAAGTCGCAAGCTTCTCATTTATCAGACTGATCTCCTCCGTGAGACCTGATATCTTATCAGCATTTGCCTTTCTGGCGTCCTCTATGGAGTCCTTAGACATGAAATATTTCCTGTCTCTTCCTATGATAAGCATGTTCTCGGCGGGAACTATCGCTGAGTCTGAAAGCTTATCCATATCGTACACCATTACACATTCACTGCCGGTGTCTATCGAACCGAGATTTATATCGTCCTCCAGACTATCAAATCCCTTTGTCACAACACTGTACGGCAGGTATGGATTTGCCTGAAGCAGCTCCTCCTTTGTATCACCCGGGAGTGCCGACAGATAATCCGCACCATGCATGGCCATGAGCCCATGTCTGGTGGAGATGTAGTTTATCACAGTCTCAGCACCCTCCGACGGCGGAAATGGTCTGCCATCCTCATAGCATTTCGCAAGCTTTGTCAGTCTGTCGATCTCCTGCTGGCGCTTGATCGTCTCTGTTATGGTGCCCCTAATCCTGTCATTTATAACACCTGTTATATCCTGTGGATTCTCCACAGAGTATACTGCCATGATGCTGTCGAGCTGACTTCCCGACTGCCTGTACGCCTCGGCGTCAAGCCTTGCATCCTCGCAGCTTCTCTCCAGCGCATCATACTCAGCCTGCACAGTCGTCAGTCTGTATCTGTCATCGTACAGCTTTGTCCTGCCATCTGCTATGGCTATCTCCAACTCTGTCATCTCAGCAAGTATCCTGTCAGACTCCTCCTGAGCCTTGTTCATCATATCCTTCACATCACCCACTACGAGCAGGTTGACTGATGTAGCCAGCTCACTTATTCGGGCACTTATCTCATCAATCTTGGCTGTGGCATCAGCGATATTATTCTCCGCCACCGCCTGGGCGATCTCGCCCTCCCTCATGACCTTTCTGCAGTACTCCGCCTCCTCAAGTGCGTGATCATAGCTGGTCTGGGCCTCTTCCCTTGCCGCCATGAGCTCTGCAAGCTTCTTCTCATCACGGATGCGTCTGTTGTACGCATACACCGCCATCTTCTCACTGGATGATCCGATGTTGTTTCTTATATTGTCGACTATCAGTCTGCTCTCTTCGTACTGTCGCTTGTTCTCCCTGTATACAAGGTAGTCATTTACACTCTCCTTGTAGCCGATCTGGTTTTTCAGCTCCGCAAGCTTCTTCTCATTGTTCTCTATCTGCGTGGCAGTGTCATCCATCTTGCGGTTCATGTCCTCAAGGCGCAGATAATCCCTGGTGACCCTGAGATTTGCCAGACGCTTGTTCTGCTGTTCCATCTGCTCCCCGGCGTCAGCCTTTGCCTTCGCAAGCTCCTCCATATGGGTGTCGCCCTCCTGTGTACACGCCCTTCCTGTGGCATACACATCGGCCAGGCCCTTACATATCCTGTCGTTGTCCTCGTAGAGACCTATGCATGAGTTCACCTTGCCCTCGAGCACATTTATCAATTCTATCTGGTGGTCATAGTTGGCTATGTCACGCTTTCTCTGCGCCAGAACGTTCAGCTTGTCCTTGATGTCGAGAAGAGTCTCTGCCATGGTGTCTTCCTCACCGTTTCGTCCTGTCTTTGTGGCAAATGCCTTCTCTATGATCTCCTCTATGAGCAGATCCTCCACTACCTTCCTTGTGGTCCTGTAATTTGTCTCAAAATACGTTCTTACGTGCCCCTCTGTCTTGTTGATTCCACGTATGATTTCCCAGTGGCTCTCGTGGAGACCATAGCCGCTTATAAATCTCTGGTACTCGCCCTTCTTGTCAAATACCCTGACCTCCAGACTCATATCCCTGTGTCCGAGATCCTTGAGATATGCCTTTAAACCGTTGAATGTGATCCTCTCATTACCCTCCGACAAAGGAAGGTTCACTATGTCATTCTTGTTATATTCCCTGTAGAAAATGCAGTAATTAAAATACTCTATGGATGCAGTGTCCTTCTGTACCTCCCCGGCATCCGCAGCATCCTTCGCCTTTCTGGCACAGAATCCGGTGGTCATGTATCTGTAGCCATCCTTTATATCCGCCTCGTCAAGCTTCCACTCGATCAGCGAATGGATGACTGTGTTGCCGCCGCCCGCACGGAAAAGCTTCTCCACAGGCTGCTTCTCATCCAGAGTACAGTTCGGTATCAGGTTCTGAAGGAGCAGAAGCATGAGAATACTCTTTCCTCCTCCATTTGCCAGATCATACAGCGTGTTCTTGCCATACATTCTCATGGTGAAGTCATCGTACTGCTGTGTACCAAAGTTATATTTTACATTGTTGACCCTTATCCTGTTGATACTAGGCATCCTCTTCTTCACCTCCAAGCAGCTGATACAACCGTCCTCTGTATTCCTCAAAATAGTTCTCCGACAAAGCTTTCATCCTGTCTGTCGGATAGTACCTGTCCGCATTCTCCACAAATAACCGCTGGGCCGACATGAAGTTGAACACCAGCTTCACATAACCCGCCCGGGATGCCTTGGACGCCCTGGCGCTGTCGCCCTCCTGATTGCCCGTCACCGCCGGGAGCTCATCCCACAGGAGCGCTATCGCCTTGAAGCTGTCCTGCTCCACCTCATCAGTTGACAGAACATCAAGCTTCTTCGTTATGTCCGCAAGATATTTGCTTGTCTCATCTATAATGTTCTCTGACTTCACATACTCCCTGAACTGATAGCTGGAGGAATCCTTGTAAAAATAGAGAAGTGTCATATACATAATGAAGTAACACAGATAGAGCTCCTTGTTCAGACGAAGTCCCAGAAGCTTCTTCATGTCGTCATTCGTATAGCCAAATACCCTGTTGCCCTCTCCGGCTGTTATATACAAGCTGTCATTGTACTCGTACAGTGACAGGTTCATCTTCTTCATCATATTCATGACGATGTCGTACACCTCGGCATTGCCGTAGAATTCATCGTACAGCGGGCCGTTGTCGGGATGCTTCTTGCAGATCTCCTCACCTGATATTAACTTGGAATATATCTCTATCGCCTTGTCCAGATTCTTACTTTCCATCTTTTTCTCCTATTCTCCGTACAATCACTCTCAGCTGGTTTTGTTAAACTGAATTCCCGTAACGTACATGTCCTCGCCAATCTGTATCTCTTCGTCTGGATGGAATTCCAGTGTAAATGTCATGCCTCTGAACGCATCCAGTGTGAGTTCCGGTGCATACATCTCACGGGAGAGACCAGAACCGCCATGCCCCATATCACCATCGGTCTGATTCTGCAAAATAGCAATACCTTTGCCAGTTTTTATTCTCTCTATGTGATCTACCAGCATTCCCTCCAGCATAGTGTCCGGCTTTGCCAGTATCTCATCCACGCTGTATCTGTCCTTCTGAGCCAGGTGTGTGAGGAAGGAATAGTAATCTTTGTTGTCGTAGATTTCTTTTCCAAACTTAACTTCAAGTATTCCATTGAATTCCTTGAGACTCAGATGTCCCCATTTGTTCAGCTGGTCAAGGAGTTCGTGGAACAGCTTTGTGAAGTTGGCACTTATCTGTTCATCGAGCAGTTCATCTTCGTAACGGAAGTTCGGATCAAGCTGCTCCTTCTTTACCTTTGTGGTCTTCGCATTGTCCTCGGACTTCAGCGTGAGCATGTGATCTATGGATGTCATGCTGAACGTTTTCACGATCCTCGGAGCGAAGAGAGGCGCAAGTATGGTGAGTATCTTATCCGGTCTGTCCTCTTTTATGATACTCTGAAGCTGTCCTGCAAAGTCAAATGCAGGTCTAAGCTTCTGAAGCTTCGCCTTGTGTATGATATTGTCCGATATGTTCTGCAGCTCCATTGTGCTGCTTATCAGACTTCCGTGCTTGATGATGGTCCTCTTGAGTTCAAGCTCAAGCTGGCTTATCTCCTCCATAGCTTTCAGGTTGCCCTTGCCCATATTATCATAGCTCGCCTTAGTGATCGCTTTGTCCACCAGAGCTTTGTTCTTGGCAAAGAGCTTCTGCTCGTCAGCGAACCATTTGCCGACGGTCTTCATATAATTCTCGTACTCCTCCGCGCCCTTGAACACGTCGATGGACAGAAGATTTACTATCTCATCCTTCTCGCGGATCAGCCTGTTCACCTCGCTATTGATCCTGCGCACGACCTCGATACCGCCACGGAAGTTCTCTCCAACGATCATCTTTTCCAGAAGAAGCTGCTGCACGTTGATCTTGCTCTCGTCCTTGATCTCCTTGGTGTCCAGATAGAATTCGATTCCATCCGCAGTAATGAAATACAGGACCTTGCCATCCACTATATGGCTGTCTATCAGCTTCACTCGTCCCGTCTTGCGCTGCTTCTTTCCTGGATCATAGAACGTGAATTCAAATGCTCTTCCGTCGTTCTTGATCTTGTCAAATATATACATTATCAGGTCAGCCCTGTCATCTCCCGCGATCTCCACATCGAAATCACGGTCAAGGAGCTGCCCCATGAATTCCTCATATTCATCGTATGACACTTCACGCTCATTGAAGCTGTTCTCCTGAATAAAAAAACGCAGAATCGCCATGGTTATATAACCCATGTCCAGCTGTGCATAACGACCTTCCTTATACTGCGCAAATGTGGTCTCAGCCAGAACAAAAAACGGGTAATATTTCCTCAGATTCTGCATTCTTGCATTATGTTCTTCAATTATGTCATTTATCATCACGTATTTGAGTGCCATGTTTTCTCTATCTCTGTACTTTCCTGATTATAATAGATCTTATACCATATACTTTTCCTGATATATCTGCCCATATTCTGAGACACATATCTTCTCTATCCGCATATGGACACACAGATTTAGTATACCATGACACTTTTGTTCACACAACGATATTTATCTTCCGTACTTCAGCTCATTTATCGATCTTCCACACACTGTCAACATGAATTCCGTGGCACTCTCACTGTTCTGTCCCACATCATTCAGCCCGACATATCCCGGCTGATAGCCCTCGCAGTCACCCTCTATCTGAAACTGGACTGTGACCGTCACCTGCTGCCCCTTATATGTGGCATTCCCTTCAAACTGCACTATCTGACTTCCGTCCGTCGCGACAAATGCCTGCCAGTGTTCATCGCTGCAATAGGCATCCAGACCATCCCCATAGGTTGTGTCTCCATCTGGGAATATCTTCTGTTCCTTTATATAATCTATCCTCTTATCCGGAAGATCTGCTGCATCTTTGCCGATCCCCGCCTCACCGATACCTGTCACGCACATGGACAATGTGAGTATGACTGCCAAAAGCTTGCAGAATTTGTTCTCCCTAAACTTCTCCCACCGCTTGATATTCAGTGCAAATGCAAGGATTCCTCCCACGATCGCACCACCCACATGCGCATAGATATCTATATTCTTCTCATTTGTATACAGAGCATATATGACCACAACAACTATGGATATCATCATATCTTTTCTGCTTGCTTTCCTGTTGCCCATGAATGTCAGGAACACAGCAGCACATATGATTCCGAACACCGCCCCTGATGCTCCTATAGAGAAATGCATTCTGTCAGGATCAGTCATATGATACACATTCATGGATATGATCCCGGCAACAATTCCTGATACAAAGTATATGATAGTCGTCCTCAGGGAGCCAAGTTTTCTCTCCACCGTGGAGCCAAACATATATAGTGCAAACATATTGCCAAAGAGATGATCAAAGCCAGAATGCAGGAACATCGCCGATATAAGTCGTCCATACTCGCCATTCAGCTTCACGTACTGATAGTTGAGTCCACCGGTTCTGGAGTAATTGTCCACACCGATGCACATGATGCCAGCTATGACATTTGCCACTATCAATGCAATCGTAACTATAGGGATCGTCCTCTTTATCTGTGGCTGCGGGGAAGCTCCACCGCCCATCTGCTCAGGTCTGATCACATATGCTGTGTCCTGGTCAATATCCTGCTCAAATCTCCCATAGTCATCATGTTCAAAGCCATAGCCGAAATTGTTTTCTTCCATATAATACTCTCCTGACAATGCCCCCCACGGCTGGCATCCACATACTGTTCATTGTTTTACACGATACACTGTTTTTCCACCTTGCAGTACCATTCTTCACACCTTTTTTCTTAGTCGAATACTCTCTTAAGTACCTCGTCCTCATACAGAACCTTCTTGGCAAGTTCTCTGTACTTCTCCTCATGAAGGTATGTGTGTCTGTGAGGCTTTATCTGTGGTGCCATGTCTATCGCCTTTGCGAAATCTTCTCTCTTGAGATCAAGTGTAGCTACATAATCCCAGAAACCGGTCTTCTCAAATATAGCATTTACCCTGACATATCTGTGATCCTGGACAACCGCCATGATATATGTGGCAATTCCCACCTGGATTCCATGGAGCTGTGGCTGTTCAAGCATCTTGTCAAGTGCATGTGAGATCAGGTGTTCACTTCCGGATGTCGGTGTGCTTCCGCCTGCAATCTCATTAGCAACACCGCTCATGGCAAGGGAATCGAGAAGCTCCTTCAGGAAGAGGTCATCCTTGATCGTCTCAAATGGTGTTCTGACGAAGCTGTTCACCGCCTTCTTCGCTATCATAACTGCAAAATCGTTCATCTCAGAGTATCCCAGTTCAGACTCGAAGAGCCAGTCATAGAGGGATGTGATCTTGGATACCATATCTCCGATTCCCGAGTAAAGGAATCTCTCTGGAGCAGACTTGATGATCTCCGTGTCAGCTATGATTCCATATGCCATTCTTGCCGGCACCGATGTACGCCGTCCATTTACCATAAGTGATGCGCTGGCGCTTGAGAAACCATCCGATGATGCCGATGTCGGAATACTTATAAAAGGAAGCTTTCTGAGATATGCCGCATACTTTGCCACATCAATAACCTTTCCTCCGCCGATACCCACGATCACCTGGGCCTTCGCATCTATATCAAATGCCAGCTTGATTATATCCTCTATATTGGTGGAATCCAGCTCTCTGTACTCCACAACTGTCACATTTTCCTTCTTCAGAGAATCCATGACCTGCTGTCCAAACATGTCTATGAGTCCATTTCCAAAATAAATAACAGCATTCTTCATCCCGGAAGCACTTATATATTTGCCCAGATCATTCAGGGTTCCCTTTCCGATCTTAAGAATGGTTGGTATTGCTATATGACTTCCTGCCATCTGTTTATCCTCCTAAATACATTTCTACCATTATACATTATATAATCAGCAAAAATAAACAGGACAATACACATTTTGTCTCATACCTTTACTTACCTTTCTAATTTCTAGCCATGTCTGCCTTATGCTGTTTTTATATCCTTTAAATTTCTTACAGCATCTTCATATTTTTACCCGAAAAACACATTTTCTACACAACTTCTCCAAAATTAGAACACATTTTCTCAGTATATTATTAAATGTAAACAGCGAGAGCGTAAGCGAGTTGTTTACATCCCCTTTTTCATAAACGACTGCAACACCCTCCCCTCACATAATGTAGTTGCAGTCACTCCCTTTTAATACAAAAAGAAGAGGCTGCCAGAGATGGCAGCCTTTTCTTTTTGTATTCAGATAATTTATAATTACTCACTTCTGAGCGCTATAACAGGATCCTTCTTAGCTGCAATTCTCGATGGGATAAGTCCTCCGATCAATGTCAGTATAACGCTGATGATTACCAGCATCACTCCACCCTTCCAAGGAAGCGCCGATACACCGGCAACGTTGATATAACTCTCTATCACCTTACTGATTGGTATATTGATCAGCATCGTCACGCCGATTCCTATGAGTCCTGAGAAGAGACCTATGATAAATGTCTCCGCATTGAACACTCTTGAGATATCCTTCTTTGAAGCTCCTATGCTTCGCAGAATACCAATCTCCTTTGTTCTCTCAAGAACTGAGATATATGTAATTATTCCGATCATGATGGATGAAACTATCAATGAAATTGCCACAAATGCAATGAGTACATAGGTTATCGCGTTGATGATCTTTGTCACCGATGACAGCATGATTCCGATGTAATCAGTGTATGTGATCTCCTTGTCAGGATAATCCTCGTTGTACTTGTCTATAAGCTTTGTTATCTCGTCCTTATCCGCAAATTCTGCACAGTAGAGGTTGATGGAAGCCGGCTTTGCAAGCTCTGCATATCCAAGCTTTGACATGTTATCCTCATAAGTAGATGTTGACTCCTGGAAGAAACCGTAACCCTTGAGCATATCGAAGAGCTGATCCTTGGTCATGGACGCCATCTGTGCCTGCATGTCCTCAGTAACCTGACCTGAAGCCATAAGCTGCTGCATAACAGAATCCATATCCACATCATCCGCTGTCAGTTCCTTGCCATCTGAAAATGGCATTCCTGTGAACATGTCAGTATCAGGATTATCCATCTGAGCCTTAAGCACATCTGTCTTCTCGTTCTCTGAAACTATGTAATTGGCAAGCTCCGATGTGTAACCTATATATCCCGGCTGCATGGTAGTTGCATACGCTTTATCCGAAGCCCTGATTACTGCCGACACCTTTACTTCAAGGCCCCCGGCCACAGCAGACTTCAGAAAATCAGCATCAGAACTCATATCTGTGTATGTTCCATCATCATTCTTCTTGTACAGATCGCCCGGAAGCACAACCTTAAACTTGAGATTAAGAAGGTCATCGTATGTAAACACCATCTGCTCAAGCTCCGGTGCCTCTCCGCCAGCAAGTATGGTTGAAACCATATCGCTCAGTTCCTTTGAATCCCTAAGTCCAAGAGTATACAGTGTAAAATCACTTATCTCATTGTTCTTGTCGACGACAAGTACAACCTCGTTCTTATTCTCAGGCCAGTGTCCTGCCAGCACATCGTACTGCTGCTTGAGCAGAGTGTCGTTGTCAAGCATCTGTGTCCACATGTCCATTGACGATGAACCGTAGCTGAATGCCGACATGAAATCTGCCGTTGACTCCTGTGCCTCCGCCATACCTCCAAATCCCATATCTGTCATTGTGGTGCTTGGATTTACCTGGGCAACACCGCCATTTGCACTGTTCTCGTTAAACACATATAATGGTGTATCATATGTGTATGTTATATCACTTGTATACTTGGTGAAACCGTTTGCATCGTCTTCTATATAATTCTTAAATGACTCAAGGTCGTTCTCCTTCACATCTGACACCATGGACACGAGCATGTCTCCCATGATATCTCCCGAATATACCTTGTCCTCGCCAGCGTGATTGTGATCTGAATCCTCCTCGTTGTTACCTACCATCTTTGAGAGCAGCTCATCGTAATCCATCGCTTTCTTCGTTATCTGCACCGGATACGTGGCAAGCGTCTCCTCCTGCACATCGTTGATATACTTCTGAAATCCGGATGAAAGCGACAAGATAAGCGCTATTCCTATGATTCCTATACTTCCGGCAAATGCTGTTAAGAATGTCCTTCCTTTCTTGGTCATGAGGTTGTTCAGACTCAGCGAGAACGCTGTGAACATACTCATGGATGTCTTTCTAGGTTCATAACTTCCGTCATCCTCCTTTGCTTCATCCTCATCTGAGAATGGATTGGAGTCATCTATTATATTTCCATCGAGGAGCTTTACGATTCTTGTTGAATACTGCTGTGCCAACTCCGGGTTGTGCGTGACCATAATAACCAGCTTGTCCTTGGCTATCTCCTTGAGCAGTTCCATGATCTGAACACTTGTCTCTGTGTCAAGTGCACCCGTTGGCTCATCAGCCAACAGAATATCCGGATCGTTTATGAGTGCTCTGGCGATGGCAACTCTTTGCATCTGTCCACCGGACATCTGGTTTGGTTTCTTGTGAATCTGATTTCCCAGACCAACCTTCTCCAAAACCTCCTTCGCTCTCTTTCTTCTCTCTGCCTTTGATACTCCAGACAAAGTAAGAGCAAGCTCTACATTTGACAATACCGACTGGTGCGGTATCAGATTGTAGCTCTGGAATACGAATCCGACTGAATTGTTTCTATATGAATCCCAGTCTCTTGACTTGAAATCCTTTGTCGACTTGCCATTGATAACCAGATCTCCACTGGTGTACTGATCCAGTCCGCCCACTATGTTCAGAAGCGTTGTCTTTCCACAACCCGACTGACCAAGTATGGACACGAACTCATTTCTTCTGAAGTTCACAGATACACCCTTGAGCGCCTGAACAACTTCATCACCAGTATGGTAATCCTTCACGATGTTCTTAAGCTGAAGCATTACGTCCTCCCTTTTTAAGATTATATTGTGCAAAAGCATAGTAAGGTGCTTTGCGCCACGTCTGTGTGCATACACATAACGTATTATGTTCTATATGCATTACACTTTGATAGTTTTGTCATTATTACTGGCAAATCATAGCATTTAATTTTTTTCAATGCAATTAAGGCGGGCTATTCTTTATAAATGTTTTATTTTTTTCATTTCTATCGATAAGTTCAAACTAACTATATGTTGAACTTTTGGCTAAAAATTCTTTTATTTTCTTATTATATGGGGTATAATCAGCGTAAGTGGGTACGTTGTATCCAAATATAATTTTACGGAGGATTTTACAAATGTTAGTTTCAGCAACAGAAATGTTAAAGAAAGCTAAGGCTGGTCACTACGCAGTAGGTCAGTTCAACATCAACAACCTTGAGTGGACAAAGGCTGTTCTCCTCACAGCTCAGGAGCTTCAGTCACCTGTTATCCTTGGTGTTTCAGAGGGCGCTGGAAAGTATATGACAGGATTTGAGACAGTTGCAGCAATGGTTAAGGCTATGCATGATTCACTTGGAATCACAGTTCCTGTAGCTCTTCACCTTGATCACGGAACATACGAAGGATGCTACAAGTGTGTTAAGGCTGGTTTCACTTCTATCATGTTTGATGGTTCACACTATCCATTCGAGGAGAACCTTGCTAAGTCAACAGAGCTCGTTAACGTAGCTCATCAGCTTGGCCTCTCAATCGAGTGTGAGGTTGGTTCCATCGGTGGTGAGGAAGACGGAGTTATTGGTATGGGCGAGTGCGCTGATCCAGATGAGTGTAAGACTATCGCTGATCTTGGTGTAGATATGCTTGCTGCTGGTATCGGTAACATCCATGGTAAGTACCCAGCTAACTGGAAGGGACTTAGCTTTGAGACACTTGATGCTATCCAGCAGAAGACAGGCGTTATGCCATTAGTTCTTCACGGTGGTACAGGTATCCCAGCTGACATGATCAAGAAGGCTATTTCACTTGGCGTTTCAAAGATCAACGTTAACACAGAGTGCCAGTTATCATTCGCAGATGCTACAAGAAAGTACATCGAGGCTGGTAAGGATCTTGAGGGCAAGGGATTTGATCCTAGAAAGCTTCTCGCTCCTGGTTTCGAGGCTATCAAGGCTACTGTTAAGGAGAAGATGGAACTCTTCGGATCAGTTGGTAAGGCTAACGACTAATTAACAGATCTTTAACAGAACAATTAACAAATGTAACGATAAACTGTTCGACAGCTTTCGGACAAGTATCGCTCACGTAAACTTAAAGGAACCCCATCACAGCTTGTACAAGCCATGATGGGGTTCTTATTCTTACTTATTTTTCTTTTATATTATTTTTTATCTTCACTAATATAAATTTCTAAATTCTAATCTTGCTTCTCTGCCTTATCCTTTTTTCTGCTGATTGTCCACCATATAGGAACTGATATCAGCATGAAAAGTGCCGCTGCCACGCTGATCCATGCACCGACTCCGAGTCTTGCATTTGCCGCTGCATCTAGCTTTCCAAGATCTATCAATGACAGAACAAATTCAAATATCAATATTCCGCCAACAACTATAGATATAACAAGGTCTGCTATATAACAGCCTGCCTTGTTGATAAATGCACAGATCACGTCTGCTATGATAACTACCGCCACAACAAGCATTGACAGTACATTTATCCCAAACACTCCAACTATGCTTCTGGCATCTGTCCCCATATAAGCATAAGGAATAAATACTGATACAACAGCCATGATAATGCCGATCAGGTTTAACATATTAGGTACATGTGTGGATCCCTTCTTCACATCATCAGGTATGTTCTGCCTGTTCTCATATCCCATATAACCCATAGGGTTGTTGTATGGCGTTGGCTGTACCGGCTGGCCGTACTGCGACTGTGGCTGGTATGGCTGCTGGGTTGGCTGGCCATACTGCGACTGTGGCTGGTATGGATGCTGGGTTGGCTGGCCATACTGCGGCATCTGCTGGTATGGTGTCTGCATTGGCTGTGCTCCCTGGATATACTGTGACTGTGGCTGATATGGCTGCTGGGCTGGCTGACCGTACTGCGACTGTGGCTGGTATGACTGCTGCACCGGCTGGCCATACTGTGGCATCTGCTGATACAGTGACTGAGCTGGCTGTGCTACCTGACTATATGGTGCTTGAACTGACTGCACACCCTGACCATTCTGTGCCTGACTATTCTCAGCCATCATAGCCTTTTCCTGCTCCAGATTCTGCTCAGAAGTCGACCCGCCATCAACTCTGTCAATATCTTCTACTCTATTCTGTTCATCCATGTTCGTCATCTACCTCCGATGTAATTATTCGACACATCCCTTACATATCGAGATACCTCTTCAGATACTGTCCTGTATAGGACTGAGGTATCTTCGCAACTTCCTCAGGAGTTCCTCTGGCAATGACCGTTCCACCGCCAGCGCCTCCTTCAGGTCCCATGTCAATAATATAATCTGCGGTCTTGATAACGTCAAGATTATGTTCGATAACCACAACTGTGTTGCCGCCCTCGCTGAGCCTTCTGAGTATATCCACAAGTCTGTGCACATCAGCAAAATGAAGTCCCGTGGTTGGCTCATCAAGCACATATATCGTCTTTCCTGTTCCTCGTCTCGAAAGCTCTGTTGCAAGCTTGATTCTCTGCGCCTCTCCGCCCGACAGAGTGGTGGATGGCTGACCCAGCTTGATATATCCGAGTCCCACATCACGGAGAGTCTCTATCTTCCTCAGTATCCTTGGAACATTTGCAAAGAACTCGCACGCCTCATCAACTGTCATATCGAGAACTTCATTGATACTCTTGCCCTTGTACTTGACCTCCAAAGTCTCTCTGTTGTATCTCTTTCCTCCACACACCTCACATGGCACATATATATCTGGCAGGAAATGCATCTCTATCTTGATTATTCCGTCTCCACGACATGCCTCGCATCGTCCTCCGGATACATTGAAGCTGAATCTTCCCTTGCCGTAACCTCTTGCCTTGGCATCCTTGGTTCCAGCAAACAAATCCCTTATCAGATCAAATGTACCTGTATAAGTAGCCGGATTGGATCTCGGCGTTCTACCTATAGGTGACTGGTCTATATTGATAATCTTATCCAAAGCATCATAGCCAATGATATGGTCGTGCTTTCCTGCTTTAATCCTGCTCTTGTTGAGTCTTCTCGCCAGCTTCTTGTACAAGATCTCATTTACCAGAGAACTCTTTCCTGAACCAGACACACCCGTCACACATGTCATGATTCCAAGTGGTATGTCCACATCTATATGCTTGAGATTGTTCTCATAAGCATTCTTGACAGTGAGCCATCCGGTTGGCTTTCTCCTCACATCCGGAACCTCTATCTTCTTCCTGCCACTTAAGTAGTCACCGGTGATAGAATTCTCACATTTCATAATGTCTTCAGCCGTACCCTCAGCTACCACATATCCACCATTTGCACCGGCTCCCGGTCCTATATCTATGATGTGATCCGCCGCCCTCATGGTATCCTCGTCGTGCTCTACAACTATCAGTGTATTTCCAAGGTCTCTCAGATTCTTGAGCGCTGCGATCAACTTGTCATTGTCTCTCTGATGAAGTCCGATACTTGGCTCATCCAGAATATATGCAACTCCGACCAGACCTGAACCTATCTGCGTGGCAAGTCTTATTCTCTGTGCCTCTCCACCTGAGAGCGTGCTTGTACCTCTACTCAGACACAGATAGTCAAGTCCCACATCTATAAGGAAATGCAGTCTCGACCTGATCTCCTTGAGTATGGCCGCACCTATCATCTTCTGTCTGTCAGTGAGTTCCAGATTCTTCATAAACTTTGCAAGTTCTGTGATAGGAAGCTCTGTAAGTTCGGCAATATTCTTATCTCCAACTGTAACAGCAAGGGCTGTCGGCTTAAGTCTCTTGCCACCACAGACCTCACACGGAGTTATCGTCATGAATGTCTCATACTCGGCCTTTGTGGACTCCGCAGATGTCTCCCTGTATCTTCTGGCAACACTCTTTATGAGTCCCTCAAATGTTATATCATACACTCCCTCCCCGCGCTGTCCCTTATAATGCACCTTAACCGGGCGAGAGTTCTTTCCATATAATAAGAGATCTTTTATATCCTGTGGATAATCCTGAAATGGCGTATCAAGAGAGAATCCATACTCCGCACTGAGTGCCTTGAGTATTGCATTTGAATAGCTCTTGCCATCATTGCATGACTGCCATCCCAGAACCACTATGGCTCCATCATTTATCGACAAACTCTGATCGGGTATCATAAGATCCGGATCAAATTCCATCTTGAAGCCAAGACCTGCACATGTCGGGCATGCGCCAAATGGATTGTTGAACGAAAAGCTTCTCGGCTCTATCTCATCTATGCTGATTCCGCAATCCGGGCATGAAAAGCTGTCTGAGAAATTGATAATGGTATTCTCCTTCTGAACACCATTCTCATCCCTCTCCCCGATCACCTCAATCTTCATAAGCCCCTCTGCAAGCTGAAGTGCGGTCTCTATGGAATCTGTGAGTCGCCTCTCCACATCCTGTCTTACAACCAGACGATCGACAACTATATCTATACTGTGCTTCTTGTTCTTATCGAGCTTTATCTCCTCCGACAGCTCATACATGCTGCCATCGACAACCACTCTGACAAATCCGCTCTTCTTTGCCTTCTCCAGCAGCTTTACATGCTCTCCCTTTCGGCCTCTGACCACAGGCGCAAGCACCATGAACTTTGTCCTCTCAGGTAGTTTCATGATCTCATCCACCATCTGGTCAACCGTCTGTCTGCTTATGACCTTACCACAGTTCGGGCAGTGTGGTATTCCCACTCTGGCATAGAGAAGTCTGAAATAGTCGTATATCTCAGTGACAGTGCCAACTGTGGATCGAGGATTTCTGTTTGTTGACTTCTGATCTATGGAGATTGCAGGGGAAAGTCCCTCTATCTTGTCCACGTCCGGCTTCTCAGCCTGTCCAAGGAACTGTCTCGCATAGGAGGACAGCGACTCCATGTATCGTCTCTGTCCCTCCGCATATATCGTGTCAAATGCCAGTGAAGACTTACCTGATCCCGAAAGTCCTGTCACGACAACAAATTTGTCCCTTGGAATCTTGACATTGATATTCTTCAGATTATTTTCACGTGCGCCCTCAATAGTAATATACTTCCTGTCAATATTCCTGCTGGCGTTGAAATAATCATCATCTTTCATGCTCGCATCCGTTATATTCTCCAGATGCTCACCACGTTCATAATTCTTATTGTCTTCCATCTTGATCTAACCTTTTCTCTTTATTATTTATATTTGTTATATCCTAATTATCTACCCTGCATCCATCTATTCTTTATCATAATCTCTCAGTGCCGCCTTATACACCTTGAGCTGATCCCTGATCTCTGCCGCCACCTCAAAGTTGAGGTCTGCTGCCGCCATATTCATCTTCTTGGTCAGCTTGGCGATAACCTTCTGAAGCTCCTTCTTCGTCATGGACTCAGCGTCCTTATCCTCCTCTGGAAGTTCCTCCTTCTTCACCTCTATGGTTATGAGATCCCTTATGCTCTTCTCTATAGTCTTAGGGGTTATTCCATGTTCCTCATTATACTTCTGCTGTATCTCACGACGTCTGCTCGTCTCATCGAGGGCATACTTCATGGAGCCCGTGATAGTATCCGCATACATGATGACATGTCCATCCACATTTCGGGCTGCTCTTCCTATGGTCTGGATGAGTGATGTCTCCGATCGCAGGAAACCTTCCTTATCAGCGTCAAGTATGGCTACCAGTGTGATCTCCGGTATATCAAGACCCTCTCTCAGAAGGTTGATTCCAACAAGCACATCAAATACTCCAAGGCGGAGATCTCTCACTATCTCAACTCTCTCCATGGTGTCTATATCCGAGTGCAGATATTTTACCTTTATATCATTGTCCCTCATATAGCTGGTGAGATCTTCAGCCATACGCTTGGTAAGTGTTGTCACAAGTACCTTGTGTCCCTGCTCGGTCTCCTTGCGGACCTCTTTCAGCAGATCATCTATCTGACCTTCCACCGGTCTGACCTCAACCGGCGGATCAAGAAGTCCTGTAGGTCTGATGATCTGTTCAGCCATAAGCATCTGGTGCTCCTCCTCGTATTTGCCCGGTGTGGCTGATACAAACATGACCTGATCAAGCTTCTGCTCAAATTCCGAGAAGTTGAGTGGTCTGTTGTCAAGTGCCGATGGCAATCTGAATCCATAGTCCACCAGATTCATTTTACGGGAACGGTCTCCAGAATACATCGCACCGACCTGAGGCACCGTCATATGTGACTCATCTATAATAAGAAGAAAGTCATCATCAAAGAAATCCAGCAGTGTGCTCGGCGTCTCTCCGGCTGATCTTCCAGCCAGCGGACCGGAATAGTTCTCTATACCAGAGCAAAATCCAGTCTCTCTCATCATCTCCATATCAAAGTTAGTTCTCTCCTCTATACGCTGTGCCTCGATGAGTTTATCCTTTGACTTGAAGTAAGCAACTCTGTCCTTGAGCTCCGCCTCTATCCTCTTCAGCGCCTTCTCCATCTTCTCCTGTCCAACTACATAGTGGGATGCCGGAAACAGGCATGTATATGTCAGATCTCTCTTTCCCTCTCCGGTGAGCGGATCAAACTCTGTGATCCTGTCTATCTCATCCCCGAAGAATTCTATCCTTATTCCATCGTCAAATGTTGACACAGGAATTATCTCAAGTACATCCCCGCGCACTCTGAACGTACCTCTCTGCAGATCCATGTCATTCCTATCATACTGTATATCTGTCAGTTCATCGATGACCTGATCTCTGTCCTTTATCATTCCGACTCTGAATGACAGCATCTGATTCCTGTACTCGTCCGGATCACCGATACCATATATACACGACACAGATGCAACCACTATGACATCTTTTCTGTCTATGAGTGCTGCTGTGGCGCTATGTCTCATCCGGTCAATATCGTCATTGATAGACGAATCCTTTGCAATATAAGTATCCGTAGACGCCACATATGCTTCCGGCTGATAATAATCGTAGTATGATACAAAATACTCCACCGCATTGTTCGGAAAAAACTCCTTCATCTCCCCATAAAGCTGCGCCGCCAGAGTCTTGTTATGTGCAAGTATAAGCGTGGGCTTATTCAGCTGCTGTATGACATTCGCCATGGTAAAAGTCTTACCAGATCCGGTTACACCCAGCAGCGTCTCAAACTGATTACCTTCCTGAAAACCCTTTACCAATTTTTCAATAGCCTCCGGCTGATCTCCGGTAGGCTTGTATTCCGATACCAATTCAAAATGATCCATAAAAGTCTCCTACTCTAGGCTAAAGCCTACATCTATTATATCGAACATTAGTTCCCATATCAAGTAAAAACACGGCAGTTGCTCAAGTTTATTTATCCCCTGAACAACTGCCACTATACTTCATCTGTTTGCTCACAACACCTTCTATGCCGCTAGTTCATCCCTACCCAGGCTTATCTCATAGCAGCCTTTCTCATCGACAGTCACCACGACCCTCTCAAATCCTGTGTAAAATCTTAATATATACAGATCATCTGCCCTTGAGATAACCACCTCAGCATTCATCTCCGCCAGATCTGTCATATTGTCTTTCAGCACACCCTCGCTGACTCTGATGATCTGTCTCTCTTTATCTATCTGTCTGCGTTCTCCAAGCTCTTTATAATAAAGGAAGAGATTCTCCTCCAACGCCTTTGATCTGCAGCTGCATCTGTGAAAATAGCTGCCGATGATCATGTAAAGCATGTATGCTGTCTCCTGCTGTCTGTGTGATGTCTTTTCTGTAAATGAATATCTCATAATCGTTACCTCCATAATGAAAAAATAAACCTAAAATAAATCTACAAAATGTTGTCAATGTGTTATCTGAAGCTTCACCAGCTCACACCTCCATGGTGCCCGCTCCCCGGTCTGTCATTTTTCAGCCGACGACAGTCGCTGTGTCCGTATTCTTTGCTGCCCCGGATACCGGGCAGATGCATATTCAGTTTTCATTTGAAATCTGCCCCATGCCCAAAAGGCAACAAAAAAAGAGTCATGATCGCAGACTTGTAGCACTTGCTACTCATCATGTTTTCAAACTCTTCTACTTAAAATATGATTTATTCAATTTTCATTATGGATATCAGCAATCGCTGATGTATATGTTATATCAAAAACTAATTGTGGTGTCAACATATTTATAAATATATCTATAAAACACAAGAGAGCCAGATTTCTCCGACTCTCTTAAATATGCATCCACAAATGCATACCCCAATTAGTATCTATAATTTCCTACCTTATCGCATCCTTCATGCTCTTCACATAATCTGTCACATAAGGCACACAGTCCTTGCCGTACTGGGCACACAGCTTGACGATGGCTGAACCGACGATGACACCGTCTGACTTTTCCGCCATCTGCTTTGCCTGCTCAGGTGTGGATATTCCGAAACCTACAGCGCAAGGGATGTCCTTCGCCTTCTTCACCAGATCGACCATTGCTCCTATGTCTGTGGTAATCTTGGTTCTGGTTCCGGTTACACCGAGTGATGACACGCAGTATACAAATCCACTCGCATCATTTGCGATCATGGATATTCTCTCATGGGATGTAGGTGCGATGAGTGAAATGAGATCCACATCATACTGCTTACAGATTCCATCAAACTCGTCCTTCTCCTCGTAAGGAATGTCAGGAAGGATCAGACCGTCTATGCCAATCTCCTTGCATGTGCTGATGAATCTCTCCGAACCGTACGAGAACACGACATTTGCATATGTCATGAACACCATAGGTATTGTCACTTTCTTGCGTAGCTTTCTCACAAGGTCAAATACCTTGTCTGTCGTCACGCCGCCTGCAAGCGCTCTTATATTTGCGCCCTGAATGACCGGACCCTCGGCTGTCGGGTCTGAGAATGGGATTCCCAGCTCTATAAGGTCTGCACCGGCCTCCACCATTGCGTATACTACCTCCTCTGTCACATCCAGCGACGGATCGCCACATGTCACAAATGGTATAAATGCTTTTCCATGCTCAAATGCTTTTGCTATATTACTCATGAAGATCCTCCCCTCTGTATCTTGCGATGGCTGCAACGTCCTTGTCGCCACGTCCTGATACATTGATCACTATTATCTTATCCTTGTCCATTGTAGGTGCCAGCTTCATGGCATAAGCCACAGCGTGGGCGCTCTCTATCGCAGGGATGATTCCCTCGATCCTTGACAGATACTCAAATGCATCAACTGCCTCGTCATCTGTGATCGCCACATACTCTGCACGTCCGATGTCGTGAAGATATGCGTGCTCAGGTCCGATTCCCGGGTAGTCAAGTCCCGCTGAGATCGAATATACAGGTGCGATCTGGCCAAATTCATCCTGACAGAAGTAGGACTTCATGCCGTGGAATATACCAAGCTTTCCAGTCGCAATAGTTGCCGCTGTCTCAAATGTATCAACACCTCTGCCTGCTGCCTCACAGCCGATCAATCTGACACTCTCGTCAGGTATGAAATCGTAGAAAGCTCCGATGGCATTTGAACCACCGCCCACACATGCCATGACGACATCAGGAAGTCTTCCCTCCTTCTCCATGAGCTGTGCCTTGATCTCTTTACTGATCACAGCCTGGAAATCACGGACGATCTCAGGGAAAGGATATGGTCCCATGACTGAGCCGAGTACATAGTGTGTGTCATCGATCCTGCTTGTCCACTCACGGAATGCCTCAGATACCGCATCCTTCAGTGTGGCTGTTCCAGTCTTTACCGGATGAACCTTTGCACCCAGAAGTCTCATTCTGTACACGTTGAGAGCCTGTCTGATCGTGTCCTCCTCGCCCATGTATATCTCACACTCCATGCCCATCATGGCTGCAACTGTAGCTGTTGCAACACCGTGCTGTCCGGCACCGGTCTCCGCGATAACTCTTGTCTTGCCCATTCTCTTGGCAAGGAGCATCTGTCCGATTACGTTGTTGATCTTGTGTGCTCCTGTGTGGTTCAGATCCTCTCTCTTAAGGTAGATCTTTGCACCGCCCAGATCCTTTGTCATTCTCTCCGCATAGTAAAGTCTGCTAGGTCTTCCCGCATACTCGTTGAGCATCTCTGTGAGTTCTCTGTTGAACTCCGGATCATCTTTATATTTCTTGTAAGCCTCCTCCAGCTCCAGCATCGCATTCATCAGAGTCTCTGGAATGTACTGGCCGCCGTGAACGCCAAATCTGCCTTTTGACATATGTTTTTCCTCCTGTTTTTGTCTTCTCAGATATATTTTCAAATGTAATTTCTACACTTTTGTATTGTGTTTCTTCTATATAATGTGTTACTCGCCTCTAAGTTCCGCAAACAACTTCTTCTTGTCGGGACTTCTCATAAATGTCTCACCTATGAGCACCGCATCAGTTCCATTTGCCTTGAGCCTGTCTATGTCCTCTTTTGCCTTGATTCCACTCTCAGACACATACACCATCTTCTGGGGTGCTAAAGTGTCAGCCGCAGCTCCTGTACCAGTGACAGGTACCTCCGTCCCCATATGGGTGGCTGGCACCGTATCCGGTATCAGCTTTCTAAGACGAACGCTGTTCATGATATCCACCGTAAATGTTCTGAGATCTCTGTTGTTCACTCCGATGATGCCGGCTCCGCAGGCTATCGCCCGTCTGACCTCATCCTCATCGTGAGCCTCAACCAGAGCCGACATCCCAAGTTCATGCGCAAGCCGAAGATATGAGGCAAGCTGCTCGTCATCCAGTATTGCGCAAATCAAAAGCACCGCCGAGGCTCCTATGACCTTTGCCTCATATATCATATACTCGTCAACTGTAAAATCCTTCCTCAGCAGCGGTATATTTACCTCCTTCTTTATATCCATCAGGAACTGATTGCTTCCCTGGAAATAAAACGGCTCAGTGAGCACCGATATGGCTGAAGCACCAGCCGCCTCATATTCCTTTGCGATCTCAACATAAGGAAAGTCCGGTGCGATAAGCCCCTTGGAAGGCGATGCCTTCTTGACCTCACAGATAAACGATATTCCATCCGCTGCCAGATTATCTCTAAATGGGAACTTACTATATGGGCTGCTGCCGTTATCCGTCTCTTTGGCAACTATATCAAGTGCCTGTCTCTTCATCTCCTCAAGAGGAACTTTTTTCTTCTGCTCCGCCACACGTTCCTTTGTCTTTGCAGCTATCTCATCTAATATCATCTCTTACCTCTCTATACAACTTTCTATCATAGTCTGCGATGAAACTTATCTACTCATTTGTCAGTCTTACAAATGCATCAAGCGTCTCAGCAGCCTTGCCACTGTCGATCACGTCCTCTGCAACCTTGATTCCATCCGCTATGGAATCTGCCTTGCCTGCGATGTAGATACAAGCTGCTGCGTTCAGTACAACTGCATTTCTCTTGGCTCCTTTGATCTTGCCTGACAGGATATCGCGAGTAATCTGCGCGTTTTCCTCAGGATCGCCGCCCACCAGATCCTCCTTGCTGCATCTCTCAAATCCGAAATTCTCTGGCTTGATCTCGTACTTTGTAATCTCGCCATCTTTGATCTCTGCAACTGTTGTAGGTGCGCTCATGGATATCTCATCCAGACAATCCTGTCCGTATACGACAAGTCCCCGTTTTACACCAAGACCAACAAGTACAGGAGCCATCTGATCAACAAGCTCCTCCTTGTATACTCCCATGATCTGCATCTGAGCCTTTGCCGGGTTGGTGAGAGGTCCAAGGATATTGAATACTGTCGGTATTCCAAGTGCCTTTCTGACCGGACCTGCATATTTCATCGCCTTGTGATAAACCTGGGCAAACATAAAGCTCATGTTGCACTCAGCAAGAACCTTGCCCATCTTTTCAGGTGATATGGAGATATTTACACCAAGAGCCTCAAGTACATCCGCTGCTCCACTCTTGCTTGATACGCTTCTGTTGCCGTGCTTTGCGATCGGTACTCCGGCCGCCGCTGCAACTATACCACTCGTTGTCGATATGTTAAATGAATTCGCACAATCTCCGCCTGTTCCCACGATCTCAAGAACATCTATTCCGTCATGTGGAAGAGACTCCGCATGGTCTCTCATTCCATTTGCACTGGCTGTTATCTCGTCAAGCGTCTCGCCCTTCATGTGAAGCGCTGTGAGATATCCCGCCGTTGTCTCTCCCGGCACCTGACCACTGAATATCTCATCCATGCTGGCATATGCCTCATCGTATGTAAGATCCTGTCCTGCTGCTACCTTCTTAAGAGTTTCCTGTATCATCGCCATATCCTCCTTATTTTATATCATTTTATATCTCTAAAAAATTTCTGAGCATTATCTTGCCCTTCGGTGTCAGTATAGACTCCGGATGGAACTGAACTCCATATACCTCATAATTCCTGTGTTTTACTGCCATGATCTCTCCATCCTCCGTCCTGGCTGTGACCTCCAGACATTCAGGGAAATTCTCATCTGCTGCTGCCAGTGAATGATATCTGGCAACCTGTATCTTGCTCTGAAGTCCCCTGAACAATCTGCAGTTCAGATCCACATCAACCAGCGACATCTTTCCATGCATAAGTTTCTTTGCATATGTGACTGTCGCACCATATGTCTCACAAATCGCCTGATGTCCGAGACACACGCCGAGGATTGGTACTTTTCCTGCAAAATATCTCACCGCTTCCTCACACATTCCCGCATCCGAAGGTCTTCCGGGTCCCGGTGAAATGATTATGTGATCAGGATTCATCGCTTCAATCTCCTCACAGGTGAACTCATCATTTCTTATGACCTTTATATCCGGATTTATTGCCCCCACAAGCTGATACAGGTTGTAGGAGAAGCTGTCGTAATTGTCTATAAGTATTGTCATTTATTTTGTCCTCCTTATATGTATTGTGCATGCGCATGAAAAGCGCTCATTGTGAGTGCTGTTGTAACTGCCTTTGCCTTGTTGATACATTCCTGGAACTCATTTGCCGGAACACTGTCCGCCACGATTCCCGCTCCGGATCTGACAAATACCTTGTCACCCTTTTTGTATGCGATCCTTATGGCTATACATGTATCAAGATTCCCTGTGAAATCTATGTATCCTATGGCTCCACCATATATTCCTCTCTTGTTGTTCTCCAGCTCGTTGATGATCTGACACGCTCTGATCTTCGGTGCTCCCGAGAGGGTTCCTGCTGGAAGTACCGCATCCACGGCTGACAGCTCATCATACCTGCTGTCATCGATCTCTCCTTTGACCGTTGACCCGATATGCATTACATGTGAGTACCTCTGAACCTTCATGTACTGCTCAACCTCAACAGTTCCGAACTTGCTTATCTTACCAAGATCATTTCTTCCGAGATCCACCAGCATGTTGTGCTCCGCCAGCTCCTTCTCATCCGCCATAAGTCCGGCCTCAAGTCTCATATCCTCTTCCTTTGTCTTTCCCCTCGGTCTCGTTCCAGCAAGAGGAAATGTGTGGAGCACGCCATTCTCAAGCTTTACCAGTGTCTCAGGTGATGCGCCCGCAACCTCTATCTGGTCGCCGCTGAAGTAGAACATATACGGAGAAGGATTTGTGCTTCTGAGAACCCTGTATGTATTGAACAGTGAACCCTCCATCTCAGCCTCAAGTCTGTTGGACAGAACCACCTGGAAGATATCTCCCTCGAATATGTACTTCTTTGCCCTCTCGACCATGCTGCAATATTTTTCTTTATTGAACAGAGGCTTGAAATCACTCTTCATCTTAACCGGCTCTATCTCAGCCATCTCTCCATCGAGGATTAGCTTCTTCATATCTTCTATGTCAGCAAGTGCCTTTGCATATCCGGTTTCTATATCGGACGTGTCAGCATTTGCAATGAGGATCAGCTTTGACTTGAAATTGTCAAATGCTATGACCTTGTCAAATAACATCAGATCCAGATCCTGAAATCCCTCATCGTCATCGGCATCGATCACAAGCTTCTTCTCACTGTACTTTATATAATCATATGAGAAGTAACCGACAAACCCGCCTGTAAATGTTGGAAGTCCTTCTATCTTCGGACTCTTGTAATCCTTAAGTATCTCTCTTATGAATCCCTCAGGATGAATGTCATCCGCTTTCTTTATCACATTTCCATCTATATCCTTGAGCTGTATGTGCCCATTCATGCATGTGACATCAAGCTTCGGATTGTAACCAAGAAATGTGTACCGTCCCCACACCTCCTGATTCTCCACGCTCTCAAGTATGTAACAGTGCTCATTTGCCGCTTTCAGCTTTCTGAGTAAGTTGATAGGTGTGATCACATCCGATAACATCTCGCAGCACACCGGAACCATCCTATATCCGTCTGCCGCATATTTCTTTGCCTCGCTAAGTTCTGGTCTTATCATGTCTCATCCTCCTTGCCAATTAATCCATTATGAGCAGACGCATGAAAGGCGCTTCGCGCGGCGTCTGCGTGCTTCACAAGGATTCCTCCCGCTTATGCGGGTCCCTCCTTATGAAAATAAAAAAACCACAGGACATAAAAAAAATTCCTTATCCTACAAACATTAGGACAAGAAATCTAATCTCCTGCGGTGCCACCTAATTTCATCAATAAATAAAAAAAAATATATATAAAT
>NZ_QTXH01000008.1:0-145229 GCF_003461545.1 Coprococcus sp. AF16-22 | reverse complement strand
TTTAAAAACTCATACTGTCTAATCTATAGGGTACATTTTATTAAGGGATTTAATAACTGTTATATTTTGTTATTAAATTCTCAGCAAGTCCTTGAAAACACTGGATTTATCGCAGGTGAGCTTTCCCTTATGTTATATCATCCCATCAGTGTTTACGAACTCTGATAAGGGCAAATACAAGGACACAAGATGTCCAGTGGACATCTGCTCTGAACCGACCGTAGTGGAACGAAGAGCGGCAGCGGAGACCAAGAAAATTATACAAAACAGTATAACACAAAATAAAAGCGACATGGTGAACTGATTGAAATGCTTCTGATTTTTGCAACAAATGATTGATTAAACGATAAATCTTGCCCCTACTTTAGTATATTGTCCTATACAAATCCAATAACCTAATTGATTATATCATTTACCTTTTGCATAATTGCTTACAAAAAGCAAATTCAACTATTAACATAATGAAAGCTAATAAAACATATTTCACGGTGGCACCGATGAGGTCAATGATATAATAACCACCTGAAACTATCCGCACTTCCTGATTTTGACCAAATACTCTCCCAAGTTTCAACCTTCCAGTCACTATTTTTTTGATATGTTACTAAAAAGGAAAGTTCACCTTTACATACATAAAGCACTTTAGCTTTTTGTTTGTCATACTCTAACACCTTGCAATATGAAATATCTTCAATCATTTCAAAGCTCTCTAAATCAAATTCTGTTCCATATTTTAGCGTCAATACTTCCGCTTTAACATAAGGATATCCAGAAACAATCAATATAATAAATAACATACATATTATTATATATTTCTTTTTCATACTTCACCTACTATTTATCCATCATAGCAACTCATAAATTCCGAAAAGCTCAAAGGGTACATATGAACCTCATCCCCTCTGCCGCCAAATTCAGTAGCTATATCTCTGGATAAAAACTTTGCATTACTTCCCGTTACAAACACGTCGCAATTCTTCTTATTCCTGTTACAATTTTAACCAGACCATTTCCTTCACGATTTATAAGTTGTTCTAAATAGTAATCTCTTTTAATTTCTTTTACCATGACATTTTCTCCCAAAAGATATTTCGGTTATTGTATCCCTAAATATCTTCTATTATCTCCAACAACATGATACTATGCAATCGTCTAAAAGATTTTTGGGTTAACATACGCCAAAATATCTTCTAGGGGAGTCCACATTCATATATAATATAAACACCAAAAACGGCAGGCCGTCTGTTATATGACCACCTGCCTGTTACCTGCTCTAATAGTATTTTCCGTGTATCACCAGTCCATCAAACTTGAAGTTGACCAATATCATTTTGCGTTCTTATACGAAAGCAGAATATGGCTTGGCGCAAACAATATTGCTGCGATAAGCAACAGAATTGATCTGCTCATAATTCCACTAAACAAGAACAAAACTGAGGGAATAACAGATAGCGCCAGTGCTCTGAATATGCTGCTCTTCTTAAAGCAAATTATCCAAATTGCACAATACAACACTACTAATATCGCGTCCACAATAAGGTATATGGCAAATGCTTCGTCAGACCACCACCCGAACCATGTTCCAGGAATGTTAATTATCATAAAACCAAAGCAGCCAAACCTTCCTATCTGTTCTACAACCTCAACATATTTATTGCTCCATTTGTTTTGAAATCCCTCTTTGCATCTAACTGCAAAAATAATATTGGGTATCATAATAACTGCAATCATTATCAGTCCGAATATATTTAACCAATCCATATCTTCCTCCATAAATTCACATCACCACATGCCCTTGTCTGGGCGCACCACTGAATTTTATCTGATATTATCATAAAATCTCTGCAACACGATCGCCAACTCTTCCGGAGCTTCTATGTTTGCTTCATGACCTGTTTTCGCAAGTTCATGGAAACAGGCGTTGTTCAAATATTGGCAAAGTTCTTTTGAAATTTTTTTGTTTGCAGTGTCCCTTTCCCCACAAATGAGCAATACCGGACAAGACACCTTATGCAGGGAGTCACTGAAATCCAATTCAGCCATCGTCCCGCACAGGCTGATAACATCCGCTTTTTTGAAACCCATTTTACTGAATGCCGAATTCGGCATAAGATGAAACAACATATTCTGAACTTTCAATAATTTTTGAGGCATTTTATACTGTGCTGCAATTAATACGAGCGACTTTACTTTATCTGGGTGGTCTATCGCATAATTAAGTGCCAAAACAGCGCCTAGAGAAAGCCCACATAAGACAATTTCATCGTTCACCTTGTCACATTCTGATGAGAATGCCGAATATAATTCCTTATATGTAGCAGATTTTCCTTCTAACATCTCTGCCAAACTAAATTTGACACTACTTTCCGATACCTTCGTTTCTTTTATTACTCTATTCCAACTGTCTGGTTTTTGCCCTAGTCCATGCAAATATAAATACTTCATATATTGTCACTCCTTCAAACCAAAATTTACAAATTACATACCGCATATAGTGGTATATTTACCATCCATTCCTGATCCATATACTTTAGAGTTGAAAAACGTACAGCTTTCTCAGGATGGAATTTATCGCAATATGCTTTTAGACTCTGCGACCTTATATTCGTTTCTGCCTTTACTTCAATAGGTATAATTGCAGCCTCTTTTTGGATCAAAAAATCCTGTTCAAACGTAGCTTTTTCTGTCCCATAGTAATATGGTGTGTACGGCGTATCTGAAATCAACTGCTGCAACACATATTGCTCTGTAAGCGCACCCTTAAATTCTATAAAAATATCATTTCCTTCCAATATGGATGTCGCTGGCAACTCACTTAATGCCCCCAACAATCCGACATCCAGCATAAACAATTTATACGCATTCATGCTTTGATATGCTTTTAGAGGCATATGAGGTTCATTTACACGATTAACTTTATAAATCAGTCCACAGTCAAGCAGCCATTGAATTGCTATTTCAAACTCGCTGCTACGAGCCCCCTTTTTTATCTGACCAAAAAAGAATTTTTTGTTTTCTTTTGCCAACTGCATTGGGATAGAATTCCACACCATTCTGATTCTTGGAAGCACCCTGCTTTCAATATGCTTTCCAAAATCCCCTTCATACTGTCTTAATATATCGCTTTGAATCTGCCTTACTTCTGTATAATCTTTGTCTAGTCGAAAAGCATCAACTACCGCAGGCATTCCTCCCGTGTAATAATAGTTTTTTAACCAGAAAAGGTATTTGTCAGAAAAATTATCAATAATGGAATAGTCTTTTATCTTTAATTCATCTGCCAGTTTTTTCTCGCCCATAGCATATAAAAACTCTCTAAAGTTAAGCGGATATAGATCCAACAAATCAACTTTACCAACCGGATACGACACTCCCTCATGAATTGCCACTCCCAGCAGTGACCCTGCTGCTATAATATGGTATTCTGGTGCTTCTTCGCAGAAATATTTCAAGGATTCTAAAGCTTTTGGTGTGTTCTGGATCTCATCAAGAATAATCAATGTATTCCCTGGAGTAATTGTTACTCCTGACTCAATATTTAAATTCATTATGATTCGTTCAATATCAAAATCATTTTCAAAAACCGCATTCATACGTTGGTTGTTATAAAAAGAAATGTATGCTGTTTTCTCATAACAGTTCTTTCCAAATTCCTTCATCAACCAGGTCTTTCCCACCTGTCTGGCTCCCATTATAATTAAAGGTTTTCTATTTTTCTTCCCTTTCCACTGTAACAGATCATTCATTGCAAATCGAAACATTATCACACCGTCCTTTCTCTGATAGTATACCACATTTTTTATGGTCTATTCTAGCATTGTTTCAGCACTTTTTCCGACCTTGTCGGCTTTGTCTTTGCATTTTTTCCGGCCTTGTATCGCTGTGATATCACATTTTTCCATTACTGGTAGTAGATTTGTTACGTTTTTAATAGCCACACATGTCGATTCTATCAAAATAAGAAGAAGTCCGAGTGTTCCCGGACTTCTATCGCACAATTCTACATTATTTAAAAAACCAGAAAAGCTTCCCGCCATATGGATTTTTCTTACTGAGCAACCGTGCTGAAACTGCATGGAATAATAAAAATGCACCGCTTATGAGCGTCATCACCAGTTCAAACTGTGATAAGACTGACATGGAATTATCATTATAGCCAATATAAACATTCTTACTGCCCAGAATACTGCAATTTCCCTCATACCAGAACACATTGGCACCATTGACCGGTGAATCCGCCTTAATCTGCAGCACCGTATAAGTTGACCGAATGCCTTTCCCATAAAGTGATTTGTAATTTCTGACATCATTTCCGCTATATACCTTGACATGATTGGAGCTCAGCCGAGAACTTTGATATGTTACAGTTCCTGTTGTATGATTCTTCGCGCAGGCATATCCGACAACCTGCGTCATACCCGCCACAAAGAAAATCAAAGCAACTACAAGTGCCAAAATCTCAGCCGTATAGAATGCATTCACCGATTTGCTCTTCGTTTCTATCTCCTCATCACGACTCCATGGTTTACTACGGAAATTGCGAATTGCTGATGGCAACAGGCAGATTGCGCCAACCAACCCCAGCAAGGATAAAATCAAACATATAAGCACCGGTGTCTTTGTTCCGATAATCAGGTCTGCATTCACTCCCTGTTCTGTCGATTCATCCATAAACGTGATGTTCCCACTTACCAGCACCTTTTCATCCTGTTTTAGATGTGACTTGTTTCCGGGATAATAATAGTGGAAGAATATCGTTCCTCCATCCTCTCTGGCTCCATCTACTTTCAATATTGCATAGCCGCTTGTCCCATGCTTGTCATCACTCGCAACCGTTGCCGGCAATGCATTCGATGAAAGCAGCGAGAATCTCGGCACACAATAAAACGCAGTCACAACAAACAAAACGACACACACAATGGCAATCACCATATTTGAAACATTCTTTTTGTAAGTCATATATAATCCTCCATTCTTGTGGGGACGTTCCTTTTGTCACGAATCACTTTCCAAGCAAACCTTTTACTCCTTTTACTATCACAAATATTCCAACTGCCAGAAATATTCCCTCCATCACGATTGGCATTATATAAGCCGACAAAGATACCGTGCCTGAATCCCTGTTTGCCATGAGAACTAAGATATTGCCACCTATCATGAGCAGAGCTGAAAATGTGAACATCCCCCCTACCGCGATCATGACTATATTTCCCGCAATATTCCTTCCCTTTTGTACAGTTCTTATGGTCGTGTCTATGCCCTCTTTATGTTCTCTGTAGAAATCCGTGACCGGATTGTCCACTGCACCATTTCCATCCCAGGACATCGCCATACGCGCATTTGCCTCATACTGGTACTGCGAAGATCTGCCGCGATCTTGCACTTCAGGTGCTTTGCCATTCTTCACCGCTATATAATCCTTCACGCTCTTTACCATAGCGACTATTCCCATAATGCCAAATAGGCTAAGCACAATTCTCGGTACACTTATGACATGTACATCATCTCCAAGAAGGGGAATTATTCCCCATCCCATGCAAGACACTATAAATCCCAGTGCTGTTTTTCGCGATTATATTCCCCTTCACTATATCTCATATTCATTATCAATAAAATTCCAGCCTGTGCTCCACCAGCTCGCTTCCCTCATATACGAGCTTGAGTGAGAAAAATCTCTTCTCCCCTTCAAGCAGCAGTTTCAGAAATATCGCATCCCCGCTCCACGTCGGAAGTATTGGCACGATTTCTTTATCTATCCATTGAAGATCCCCCTCATCGCATATCTGAACTTCCCCATCAAATCCATCTGCGGTGAACAGGCACATAAGCTCATTCTCACACTCATTGCTGATAAATGTCACCAGCCCTCTGAATCTATACGATGTAAGCGTAAGTCCCGTCTCCTCCTTTATCTCCCTCAGAAGGCAGTCCTCCGGACTCTCGCCCTCCTCGGCATGTCCACCCACGCCTATCCATTTGCCTTTATTAATATCCTTCTCCTTCTTTGTCCTGTGGAGCATCAGGTATCTTCCATCTTTCTCTATGTAACAAAGTGTTGTCATCTTCATATTAACCTCCCAGGAACGTCCCTACTTATTCACTATGTATATTCCTGCGCACACCAAAACCAGCGACACCAGGCTTATCGGACCAAGCGCCTGCGCGCCCTCGCGGAGCAGCCATGCCGACAGTATCACGCCGAACACCGGATTCATAAATCCAAATACTGCAACCCTTGATATAGGATTATACTTGAGCAGCATTCCCCACAGAGAATATGCCACCGCCGATACAAGAGCCAGATATATGAGCATCAAAACTCCACCTGTGGATACGGTGCTGAGTCTGCCTCCCATGGCAAAACCGGCAGCCGACAGAATAATTCCGCCAACTATAAACTGGTAGCCACTGAGCATAACCGGATTGTGTTTTACCGAATATCGCTTCAGGAACACCGATGAAAATGCATAAGCCACTGTCGACAGAAATATCGCACCCTCACCTGACAAGCTCATATAGAAATTCATTCCATTCATGTTTATAAGTACAACTCCCGCAAATCCAACCAGACAGCCAAGCATCTTCTTTGCAGTGACATTTTCCTGATGGAATATGAATCCTGACACTATGATGGCAACGAATACATTTACTGCCTCTATGATGGACGCCTTGACTCCGCTTGTATGTGCGAGACCTATATAAAAGAACAGGTATTGTATGACTGTCTGCAGCATCGCCAGCCACGCTATCTTGCCGGCGCAGCCCTTCTCCGGCCTGATGAATCTTCCTTCCAGCAGACTTCCAAATATCACGGCAAGAATACCCGCCAGCACGAATCGCATACCTGCGAACAGTATCTGTGACGATGTATCCGCACTCTCTATATTCCACAGTCCATAACCTATCTTTATACACGGAAATGCACTTCCCCACAGCAGGCAGCACAGCATGGCACCGAGCCACACAACACTGGTTTTCTGCATCCATTTGTCGTTTATCTCTATCTTATTCATCTTTACTTCTCTCTCATATCTTTTATATCCAAAAGTATATTTTTATACACTGAAAAAGTCAATTTCTTAGTGTCTTCACCACATAAAAAGTTCCATGCATCTGCACCGTGCAGACACATGGAACTTTCTTATTACTCTATATTAACTTCAACCTACAGCATACCCTCTTTTATAATATCGTGGTCTCTCAGTACCTTTTCAATCACCGTGCCCTGGATCTTCTTAAGTATAGGTCTCTTGAGCTTGTTCAGAGGTCCAAGATTTATCTCAAGCGGAGATTTGCCATCCATGAGCTTCACACTGCTGTCCAGCAGTTCACGGATATCGTACACACTTCCCCACACCTCAGGAACACCTCTGTCCACGCCGAGAAGTCCATACACAGCCTCCATGGCAGTTCTGACAGAATACTCTGTGGTGAACACTGTGTCACGAGGGGTGTCGGCGAACTGTCCGAGGAATGCAAAGTTGGTGCATCCGTCCGGAATTACATCTGGTCTGTCGCCCTTTGCTCTAGGCATGAAGAACGCGGTGATATATGGCATCATAGTTGGCACGCAGACTGCGCTGTTTGTGGCCAGTTCCTCGATCTCATCTTCTGGCACACCCAGATGATAGAGCCACTCCTCCGTGATCTCCTTACCGGTACAGTCCTTCATAGGCTTCTTGATATAATCGCCCGGAACATCTGTGAACAGGCCATATACCCATACACACACCTTATCCTTGTCCTGGGTCTTGAACTGTCCCTGTCTGTTGATGGTCCAGCTCATCAGCCAGCTTGAATCCTGACAGCTCACTATACCACCCGTGACAACCTTTCCTGTTCTCGGATCACGCTTGCAGATATCTACGATATATGGGATGATCTTGTCGTCAAGCGTTGTTATTGTGGCTGACTCCCAGTTTGTCTTAGATATATCAGAGCAGAACTTCTCAGGATGTCCAAATGAAGGATCCTGTGCAGCTATGTTCTTCCACAGACTCCAGCAGCCGCTTGTTCTCACCTCTGCATCACCATTTGGCGCATGATTCTGATCACCGTAGATAGTTCCCTCCGTACAGCTTCCATTTGTGACAAATACAAGGTCGTTCTCTGTGAGCGGGATCCCCTTCTCAGCTCCGTTTACCCTGCACTCGATGGTCTTTGCTATCTTCTTGCCGTCTCTCATGTCAAATATAACATTTGTGACCTCCGTGTTGTACTGGAATGTCACACCCGCAGCCTCAAGATACTTCACCATCGGAAGGATCAGCGACTCATACTGGTTGTACTTTGTGAATTTGAGTGCTGAGAAATCTGGAAGTCCTGAGATGTGATGTATGAATCTCTGGAAGTAAAGTTTCATCTCCAGCGCGCTGTGCCAATTCTCAAATGCGAACATCGTCCTCCAGTACAGCCAGAATGTTGAATCAAATACCTCATCATCGAATACATCTTCTATTGTCTTGTCATACAGATCCTCATCCTTTGTCATGAAGAGCTTCATGATCTCCATACAGCCCTTCTGGCTCAGATTGAATTTGCCATCTGTGTGGGCATCCTTGCCTCTGTTCACTGTTGCTCTGCACAGTGAATAATTTGGATCCTCCTTGTTCAGCCAGTAATACTCGTCAAGAACCGATACCCCCGGTGTCTCTATGGAAGGTATACTTCTGAACAGATCCCACAGGCACTCGAAATGGTTCTCCATCTCACGTCCACCTCTCATGACGTAGCCTCTGGCAGGATCAAATATTCCATCGCACGCACCGCCCGCTATATCCATGGCCTCAAGAATATGGATATGTGAACCCGGCATCTGTCCGTCACGTACAAGGAAGCAAGCTGCTGCCAGTGATGCAAGACCACTTCCCACTATATATGCGTTCTTGTCATCCACGCCCTCCGGCTTTCTCGGTCTGGCAAATGCCTCATAGTTTCCATTTGTATAATAGATTCCCTTACTGTTCTTCTCATGCTTTCCGCGCTCCGTATTGCGGTACTCAGCATGTTCAGCCGCAGCCTTCTCCTTCTGAACTTTTGCCTTATTACGATTTTTAACTGTGAGAGCTGCTGCTCCTGCGCCGGCTGCTGCCACCGCTGCTATCCCGATTCCCAATTTCTTCTTTGACATAAGCAATTCTCCTTTCAGTCTGCCGTCTATCTTTATCTCATGCCTCTATAATAGCTTGCCCAATTTTTATTTCATATTTACAAAAAAAGTGGAATGATAAAAATTTTATCATTCCACCCGTTTTGTATAACTCTATATTGCATATGTACTCTAGTGATACCTTCTATCGACACCCTTCTGCCTGTAATATGCCGCCTTATTCTCGTACATTCTCTCATCTGCAGCCTTTACTATCTCGTCAAATGACTCCCAGTCCTTCTCATCACTTGACACATAGCCACATGATATCGATACGGATTTCACCAGCTGTCCAGACCATCCACGCACAACGTCATCAAACTCCTGCTGCACTCTCTTCAGCCTCCTGGTATTTACAAAGATGATGGCTGCAAATTCATCACCGCCCATCCTGTACACCTTACCATAGTTTCCAAAACACTGCTCCATACACTTGGCAGCACCCTGAAGCAGTTCATCTCCAGCCGCATGTCCCAGGGTATCATTCACTGGCTTAAGCCCATTTACATCCATGGACACATACACATATACAGAATCTCCCGGCAGCTCCCTGACATCATCTATATATGCGCCCCTGTTATAACATTTTGTGAGCTCATCTGTATAAGACCGTCTTATCAGCTTCTGCTCCCGTTTCTTATCTTCATCTATGTTTCTGGTGGTAAATATGACTTTTAAAGGGCGTCCGTCCTCGTCAACATCTATCGATATAAATGACAGTCTGAACCATCCAAGATCCCTCACCATGAACTCACCTGATACAATCTTTTTCTTGATCAGTCTGTCCCCCAGACTATCCAGATCCATGAATTCCTGGGCACTTGCCTGATGTTCATCCACAACCACCTTATGAACGATCTTCCTCATAAGTTCCTTCGCCCCTGCTGCCCGCTCACCAGCCCTAAGTATCAGGTCTCCTGCGGTATAGAGGGCAAATGTATCATGCCTAAGATCAAGCATATGCATGCTGTAATACATCCCCGACATGGATGTCAATATTGACAGCTGTTCATTTCTCTCCCGATTCGCATGTATCACCTTCATCACCATGCTTACCACCAGGCCGGCGGCAAAACACAGATACAGTGCCATGATAACCATGATTGCCATATTACTCCGGCTATTCACATCCATTCTATATATGACCCCGATCACATACTCTCCGGATCTTCGGAATACACATCTGTTTCTAAATCCATTAATCCTTCTTATGCCTGTAAAACTGTCTTCATCGTCCGGCAGCATATCATCAGTCACCGAAATGCCGATCTCATCAAGAGTAAGCCCTACTACCGGTTCATATGAACATCCATATATTTCTCCCGATTCGCCATCTGCCACTACAACACTCAGTCCATCATACATAGGCATATTGGCAACCACCGTGGATATCTCATTCTGTTTTACTTCATTCAGAAGTCTTCTCGGCTCGATTCCAACCTGTATCATCTTGGTTCCATCGTCGTTCCATGTTATTGCATACATCATCTTCTTACCCTTTGATGTGTTCGGAGTGACATCCTGACACATGGTGAGATTCTTATCATCCAGCATAGGCTTAAAATACGCCATCTGCTCCCCGGAATCAAAGCTATATCCAAAATATTCGGGATTGGTACCAGCATATATCACGCCATCCGTATTAAACAAATGCACCTCATCAACAGATATAAGTGCAGCAATCTTGCGGAGCTCCTCCACATCATTTGCCACCTCAGGCTTTGCATCAACTATATACGCCACAGCCTTAGCCCTGACCATATAATCTTCCTTGAGGGAGTCTATCAGATCTTCCTCACTTGCCTTATTCTTCTCGATTACATTGCTGACCTGATCCAACAGCACCTGCGAGGTCCTGTCAAAACTCCTGTTATTGATAAAGCTGAGTATGACCGCCTGGATGACCATCGCAACCAGCACGATTCCCCCCGTTATCAATATTATCCCTGGCAATCTCTTTTTCATATCTGATGTTTGACTCATAAGCGCTCTCCCCGCATACCTCACAGTAATAGATTTCTTTATCCTGATCCGTCCTCTGCTTTTACATCTCGATTTCAAAATTATGAATAGAATTTGCTATATTTCCACGAAGCGTGGTGCTAAGCTGCTCCACTATTTTATGATAATCGTCCTTCATCCCCTTGTCTACCCAGTCAAGCATAATCCCCACAAATCCATACTTGTAAAAGTCTGCTATGAACTGCTTATCAGCCTCCGAGAGGTTATCCCCTTCGCATTTCTCTTCTACTACATCCGCTATGAGCTGATACGACAGCTTATACAGATAGTTTTCTATCTTAGCCTTATCCACCGACCTGTATATATTTGCGATAAATGGCTTGTTCTCCAGCACAGCCTCAAACACCTGTATCATGCCCTCCTGCCAGGTATCGTAGGTCTTCTTATCCTTCAGTGCCTGCTTGCCATCCTCTATGCACACCCACTCGGCAAGCTCATATATATCCTGAAAATGATAATAGAATGTCATCCTGCTTATCCCGCAGTCTCCGGTGAGATCCGCTATTGTTATCTTGTCAAATGGCTTGTCCTTAAGAAGCTTTTTCAGAGATACCTCAAGTGCTTTTTTAGTTGAATTTGCCATGCTTACCTCCTGTTATCCAAGTTGTACATATCATCCTTATAAACAAACATACTCATAAAAAACAATATTGCTTCTTATGAGTATATCTTAATATTTATTATATTCTTTTTTCGACAATTCTCTACTTAAAAATGTTATATTTCCTTATCTTTCTTCTGATCTTACGTCTGTTCTTCTCGTCTCCAAAGAAGCTGCTGAGCTTTTCAACAAACAATGTCAAATACCTGAACATAGATTCCGCCGCAAATGCAAATACAACCATGAGCAGGAAACATATGTTGGATATCGACTCTATGGCAAACAGCCTGCCGAGGAAAAGGCCACAGAACAGCAGTCCGATTATGTTGATAAGAAGTACACCATACTTCATCTTGTTGAACGGATGGCTGATCTTGATTATTATCATGAATCCGACAACCGCAAGAAGCATTGTGCCGGCTGTGGCTATGTCCTCACTCGGGAGGTTGAAGACCTGTCCGCAGATTACAAGTGCTCCGACCGACAACACATCCGTGAGTCCTGCAGGCAATGCTTTTAACATGACATTTACCATAAAGTTTCCCTCTATACGATTCCTGTTCGGCTCAAGTGCCAGCAGGAATCCCGGCAATCCTATGGTGAACATGCTTATGAGCGATATCTGTGATGGCTCCAGCGGATATGTGATCGCAAATATCGCTGAGAATATGGCCATCAGCAGTGAGAATATATTCTTAACAAGGAAGAGGCTTGCTGATCTCTGTATATTGTTGACCACCTGTCTTCCCTCAAACACCACATATGGCATACGTCCGAAATCCGAATCCAGAAGCACCGTCTGTGCCGCCTGCGCAGCCGCTTCACTTCCAGATGCCATTGCAATACTGCAATCAGCATCCTTCATTGCGAGTATATCATTTACACCATCACCAGTCATGGCAACCGTGTGTTTCTGTTTCTGGAGCGCCCTGACTATGAGCTGCTTCTGTTTAGGCGTAACTCTTCCAAATACTGTATATTTATCCACAGCCTCAGTTATATCCTTCTCAGACGCCAAAGTGGAAGCATCCACATAGTTCTCCGCTCCATCTATGCCTGCCCGCTTTGCCACCTCTGATACTGTGGCAGGGTTATCTCCGGATATGACTTTTATGGCAACGCCCTGCTCTTTGAAATATGTAAATGTGCTCTCTGCATTTTCCCTTATTGGATTTGAAAGCACTATATAACCAATAGGAGATATGCCTCCTAATGGTCTTACCGAACCAATAGAATCCTCTCCTGACTCCGCCATAAGAAGGACTCTGTATCCCTTGCTCTGGTACTCCTCTATCTCTTCGGATATCTCCTCATACCTATCCTTCATTATAAACTCCGGAGCACCAAGCATATAGTCTCCCTCGACAAATGACACCTTACTGTATTTGTTCGCCGATGTGAAAGGCTGTGTCTTGAGCAGTGTCCTGCTGCCCTTCTCTATCTCATTCTTAGCCACATAGGCTCTGATCGCCTCCATTGTGGCATTGTTGTCCTCAATGACCGCCGAGTAATCCGCCAACAAGTGCGCAAATGCTCTCTTGTCCATCTCGGCATCGCCGCATCTGCCGCTTATCACCAGCTCTGTAACCTGCATACCCGGCTCAGTGATGGTTCCGGTCTTATCCACACAGAGTACATCGACTCTCGCGAGTGTCTCTATACTCTTCATGTCATGCAGTAACACTTGTTTCTTCGCAAGTCTTATTGTGCTGAGCGCAAGCGCAACAGTTGTGAGCAGATAAAGTCCTTCAGGGATCATTCCGAGAACCGCCGCAACCATCGATACAACACTCTTCTTGAATGTCTCTCCATTCATGATATACGCCTGGCAGAACAATATGATTCCCACTGGTATGATGATGATTCCAACCCATTTTACAAGCTTGTTGATGTACCTGATCATCTCTGACTGTTCGCCGTCACCCATGGCCTTCGCCTGGGCTGTGAGCTGTGATATGTATGACTCATTGCCCACCTTGTCAAGCTTGGCATAGCACTGTCCGGACACCACAAAGCTTCCGGACATGAGTCGATCACCTGATTTCTTCTTGATCTCATCCGACTCACCGGTGAGCAGGGCTTCATTTACCGATATACTGCCGCTGAGCACCGTAGCGTCAGCACATATCTGATTGCCTGCCGACAGAATGATGATATCGTCCTTAACCAGTTCCTCTGATTGTATCTGCTGCTGTTCTCCGTCTCTCACAACTATCGAATGCGGCGCATTTAACATACTCATCTTGTCAAGAGTCTTTTTGGCACGCAGCTCCTGAAATATTCCTATAACCGTGTTGCCTATGATGACCGGCAGGAAAGTCAGATTCCTGAATGAGCCAACGATACATAGCAGCACCGTAAGTATGAGGAATATAAGATTGAAGTATGTGAGCAGATTGGACTTGACGATCTGCCCCACAGTCTTCTGCGTACTTATATCTGTGTGATTGGTCTGTCCATTGTCGATCCGTTCCCTTACTTCCTCCGATGTAAGGCCAATGATCGGGACTCCCCGTGTATCCAGATTGTTTTCTGAGTTTGTATCCAAATAAAACACCTCTTCCTGTGTATATGGTCGGCAAATGTTATGCATCGAGCAGTATTTTGCACCGACTGCCCATGACATCTCATGATTTCTTTAACAAAGTTCTATTATAAGTACTCCAAGTAAGGTTATTCAAGGATGATGGCAGATATTTCATATTTTTTTAAGAAACCTTGTGTCTTATTAACGACAAGCGGACAACCATCTGTTTTGAGATATAGTTGATGACTGAGTCAGCTAAACAAAATGAGCATAACACATTTCCCATCTGGGTATTATTGTGTTACGCTCATTTTTTATGCAAGCCGCGAACCAGGCTTCGCATCTACATCATATTCTATTATCATAGCATAAGCCATATTTGATATATTGACTGCTCTATGGTCTCTGTCCCATCGCGCCCTCAAGTGTGATGGTCTCACCACTCATGTACTTGAAATCCGGTGATGCGAGTGCCACGCACGCACGTCCAATCTCCTTCTCTACGTCTCCGAAGTGTCCCATAGGCGGCATCTTTACATTTGCCTTGAACGCATCCGGATATGCCTTCTCAAAGTTCTCAAGCTGTGATGTCCATGCGAGAGGACATACTATATTGACATTTATTCCATCAGCTGCCCACTCTGTAGCTGCAACTCTTGTAAGGCCCCTAATGCCTTCCTTCGCTGCCGCATATGCGCACTGTCCGTAATTTCCAAAGAGGCCTGCGCCTGATGCAAAGTTGATGACTGAACCCTTTGTCTCCTTCAGATATGGATAGCATGCCTGCATATAGTAAAATGCAGCGTAAAGACCTGAATATATGGCAAGGTCAAACTGTGCTGTTGTGTGATCTGCGATGGTAACGCCTGATGCAGATGCCTGCGCATTGTTGATGAGCACATCTATTCTTCCAAATTCCTTAACTGCCTGCTCCACAACGTTCTTGACGACGCTCTCGTTGTCCGCACCTGCGTTTACATCAGCCTGGACTGCAAGAACCTTGATCCCATATTTGCTCTCAAGCTCTGCCTTTGCATCCTCAAGTTTCTGGACATTACGTCCTGTAAGCACCAGATTGGCACCTTCCTTGGCATATGCTGTCGCTATTCCGTATCCGATGGATCCACAGCTTCCATCGCTGAGAACTGCACGTCCGCCTCCTGTTATTATCGCTGTCTTACCTGTTAAAAAACCCATATGTGTACACTCCTTCCCTAGCCATGACTACTTTCTTCACACCGCATAGATTTCTGTCATCCATAACATATATCTATAAATTCATAGCCCATGTCTATTATTATAGCCACACTACCTACCCAAAACAACACCTTCACATACCTTTAAATGAAAATATTTATGCATATCTTTACTTAACCCACTATCCTGTCCTCTTATTAAAATTTATATAAACTTGCTTGACTAAATCCGATTTCGGATTTATATTGGGTAGTGGTGCTTTCCCGATCAAATATCATATATTTTAAGAAAATACTTTCTCATTGCTATGGGTTTAAATTTGCACCCCAATAATAACTAAAGGAGTTTTTTCATATTTTATGATCGCATATAAAGACAGTCATTTACAAGAACAGCTACGCATATTTAACACCCTCTGGAAAGCTCAGGACGATATCTGGCAGGAGGCGGCAAGAAACTCCGGGCTGCCTGAAACTGCTTTCTGGATAATTTATATATTGACCATTGAGAATAAAGCTGAACTTACTCAGGCAGAGCTATGCGACACATGGTTCATACCCAGACAGACATGCAACTCTGCTGTCAAAAAACTGGAAGGCAAGGGACTCATTTCTCTGACAACACACAAAGGTGCAGGGAACATCAAATATTTATCACTCACGGAAAATGGAGTCTCATTCGCCAACAAATATATTACGCCACTGACAAATGCTGATATTTCATCATTTTCGAGTTTTACGGATGAGGAAAGAGAACTTCTGCTCTCACTCATGCAGCGTCAGCTCGATTACCTTAAGAAAGGAACTGAAGGATTATGGAAATAAGACTTTCTGATTCATTTACATATAAAAAGCTTATAAGATATGTGCTGCCGTGCATTGCCATGATGATCATGACATCCATCTACAGCATTGTGGACGGCTACTTTGTCTCCAACATCATAGGCAAGAATCCATTTGCAGCGGTCAATCTGGTCATGCCTGTGCTGATGGCGATATCCGCCATAGGATTCATGATCGGTACGGGAGGCAGCGCACTGACTTCATATTATATGGGGCTCGGGGAAAAGAAAAAGGCAAATGAAGTATTCTCGATGCTGGTGTGGCTTATCATCATCTCGTCCTGCATTGTGGCAGTCATAGGATTTGTCTTCATGCCCCAGATAGTCGAGCTCCTCGGAGCCAGCGATACTATACGCTCAGACGCCATATTATACGGAAGAATACTCATTCTGTCAGAGCCGTTTTTTATGCTTCAGAACAGTTTTCAGAGTTTTCTTACAACGGCAGAGAAACAAAACCTTGGTCTGCTGGTTTCAGTACTTGCGGGTATCACCAACATGGTACTTGATTTTCTTCTCATGTTTGTGTTCCGCCTCGGCATAGCCGGAGCTGCGGCTGCCACAGTGTGCGGACAGATTATAGGAAGTGTAGTACCGCTCATATATTTTGCGACCAACACAACAGGATCGTTAAAACTGACGAAAGCAAAGTTTGACTGGAAGTGTATCTGGAAAGCCTGTGGAAACGGCTCTTCTGAGATGCTTACCAACCTGTCCACATCCCTTGTGTCTGTGGTCTATAACCTGCAGCTTATGAAACTTGCGAATGAAAATGGTATAGCAGCATATGGTGTGATAATGTATGTGTCATTCATATTCATGGCAATATTCTTCGGTTATGCCATCGGAGTCACGCCTATCATCGGTTATAACTATGGTGCCGGTAACAAAAAACAGCTGCACAGCCTGCTTAAAAAAAGCCTTGTGATCACCGCCGTCACAGCCATAACAATGACGGTTTTGTCCGAGGTTCTGGCACTCCCTATCGCAAGAATATTTGTTGGCTATGATGATACACTATGCCGTATGACCCAGACCGGTATGATGCTTTTTTCCATATCATTCCTGTTCTGCGGATTCAACGTATTTGGCTCAGGTTTCTTCACAGGTCTAGGCAACGGGCTTGTATCCGCAACCATATCTTTCCTCAGAACACTGGTGATACAGCTTGCAGCGGTGTTGATGCTGCCTATGGTGTTTGGCATCAATGGAATCTGGTGTGCTGTGGCCGTAGCGGAGGCTGTGACCCTTGTCATAACTATCACCTTCCTTATAAAAAATAAAAAGAAATACGGATATTAAACAAAATAAGCCGGAGTATGTGATTTTTAATTATCACGCACTCCGGCATTTTTACATCGCCCTATTCACTATGTTCTTAAGTTCCGGATAGCTGGACACAGCCAGTACATCCTCGTCCGTCTTGTTCTGCAGCGACAAATACCACACCGGTGTCATTCCAGCATTTTTCGCTCCCATGACATCCTTCTTGTAGCTATCGCCCACATAGATGACCTCATCGTTCTTTACGCCCAGCTTTGTAGCTATCATATCGAACATCCTGCGGTTCGGCTTTTCTATACCAGCCTCCTCGCTTGTTATCATTGCGTCAAGTCTGCCCGTAAGTCCAAGTCTGTCTATCTTCCTGAACTGGATATGCGCAGTCATATCTGTACAGATACCAATCTTTATTCCTCTGGCTTTCATATCATCTATAAACTCCAATGCCCCGGGGAATATGGATATCTTGTTCAGGAAATTGTTCCAGAAATAGTTGTACACCTGCAGGTCATACTTAAATGGTGATACCCCCAGAATCTCCAGCATCTTCTGGAAGTACAGCACCCTATTGTGCTGCGCCGCCATATCCCAGGCGGAGAGCTGATCCTTTACCATGTCTCTGCCTTCTTCAAAGGCTTTCATCACTGTCACTTCATCTATATGAAGAAGTTCATTTGCCACATATCTCACAGTGTCATCCACTGCCTTATCATTCTCGTGAAGGCAGTCGTATAATGTATCATCTAAATCAAATACTATTGCTCTTATCATATCTACCGGCACTCCCTTCGAACTTCATCGGTGATCGTTGTTCCACCGGACTTATACCAGTTGTCCACAAAACTGTCAAATTCATCCAGATCTGCTTCACCTGTAACTATCTTCAGGTAAGTATTGCTCTCCAGATTCTCAAGGTGCCACCAGTCTGACACCATGGTCTCAGTCTCACCGAAGTACAGAGATTCGACTTTATTTGTACGCGCATCATTGAGGATCTTGCATGCAGTTATACGGGATGTATATGCCGCCCAGTCCTCCGATGACGCATTATCTTCATTCTTGAGATATGACTCACACGCCTCATAATAAGATTGTTCCAGCAGATTCAGATCATCCGGCTGCCTTATGCCAGAGAACACGTGGTTCAGCTCGCCATAGCATATCTGAAGTGCATTGTTGTAGTCCACGTTCATTGCAAGTGGTCTTGCGGTAGGATCCACATTGAGTTTGTAGTAATCCTTTATAGCCTGATTGTCTTTGTCCTCATATCTTACATAGTCGAACAGCACACTTATTATCTTGCACACTATCTCCGGGTGCTCATATCCCTTTCTGACTACCACGAAGTTGCCATATGGAACCTGAGTGTGATAACTCGTTGAGCCGTTTTCCTCTGTGGCAAGCAGATATGGTTCCCACTTTGCTGTTGGATCGGCCGCTACAGCGTCCATAAGAGGATTATTTGGCGCCCACCATGGTCCAAAGAATGAACCACACTGTCCATTCACTATGAGTTCTATTATGTTGCTGCTTGTCCGCATGAGGAAATTCCGATCCAGAATCCCTTCCTCGTACATCTCATGTATATGCTCCAGAGCCTTCTTTGCCTCCGGCTGTACAGAACCATACACAACCTTTCCGTCCTCATCCTTTATCCACTGTTTCGGAAATGCCCCATATGCGGCAAATACAATGTCGAGTGTGTACTCGCTGCTATAACCACAACCGCCGCAGAGACTTGTGTCTGCCACCAGCCCTACGGTACTTCCTACACCATTATTTCCCGGATCTTTCTCAATAAACTGCCTGATGATCTCCTCCGCATCCGAAAGTGTTCTCGGAGCCTCAAGTCCCAGCTTATCCATCCAGTCTTTTCTAAGCCATATCAGATTTGGTCCATCTGATATATTTGTCTCAGGTATGGCCATGATACGGTCATCAAATGTGACCACATCCATAATACTGCTGCCATAACTCTTATATATGTTCTTTATCGTTTCACTCATACAGTTGTTATAACTGTCTGTGAGATCCTCAATCATGTCATTTTCCACCAGATACTGCAGCTCATCCATGTCCTGGACGATCATCACATCCGGAAGATCCTTCTGTGCTATCACCATGGATACATTATCATCATACTGATTATCAGCAGCCTCAAATATATCCTGGTTCTGCACATTTAAGATTTCATTTAATATCTGTGTGTATGCGTTATTTTCATACGTTTCTCCCTGTGGGAGATTTGAATTATTTGCACCGGACAGCTTTCCCAGGGTATAGGTGAGCTGTTCCGGATACCTTCCAAGCGGCGTTGTCTCCGCAATATGCATGGCAGACTCATATTCTGCATCTGTGGTCGCCTTAGACGGGTTGGAGGGGGTGTTATTGTCCTGGCAGCCACATATTATTATAAGGGTAATTGTTAGCACACATGTTATTATTTTTTTCAGATACTTCATTGCTGGCATATGCTTTCCTCATTCCACTTAGGTTTTGCAAATAATTTCATATATTATCCTTAACCCTTTACGCCTCCAGACATGCTATCCTTGTAGCACTTCTGCATTATCATAAAGAGAATGATAATCGGTACGGATATCAGCACTGCGCCAGCCGCAAATGAGTTGAACCAGTTGTACACATACTCTTTCTCGAGCATGTTCCAAAGTCCGATGGATACTGTGTAATAGTCCTTGTTGGCTCTGCATATAACCTTGGCAAACACAAAATCAATCCATGGTGCAAGGAACGAATTCAGAACCGTATAAACTATGATCGGTCGGCTGAGTGGTATGATGATCCTTGTAAATGACTGCCATCTTGTAGCACCATCAAGGTATGCTGCTTCTTCCAGCGACTTTGGTATAGTATCAAAGAATCCTTTGGCGATATAGAATCCAAGTCCTGAACCGCCTGAATATACGAGTACCAGAGCAACCCTGATGAGTGAGCCTTCTGAAAGTCCCAGAACCTTAAGGATGTAATACACAGCTATCATAGCCATGAATCCCGGGAACATTCCAAGGATAAGTGCCACATTCATAAATGGCTTTCTCAGTCTGAAACGCATTCTTGACATACAGTATGAAACTGCAAGCACGAACGCTGTTGATATTATACATGAGAAAATTGCTATTATCAAAGTATTCTTGAACATCTGCATGAAATTCAGAATACCTGTGTCTGTAAAAAGCTTTGTATAGTTTGCCAGAGTCAGAGACTTTGGCAGCAGAGTTGAAACATACTGTCCTTTCTCTCCTCTGAAGCTTATCATGATTATCCATGCGATCGGCAATACCCAGATAACCGAAAGGATTACCAGTATGATATGAACCACGATGTCTCCCAGTGTCCATTTGCTTCTTGCTTTAATCTCATTATTATTTGATTTAGCCATTACTGAAATCCCTCCTCATCTTTATATGATGCGGTGTTGTGGTAAGTTACCAGTGACACAACAGCGAGAACTATGAATGTCATTATACCTATAACAGCACCTAAGTTGTAGTACTGATTATCAACCGTCAGCTTATAGAGCCATGTGACAAGAAGATCTGTCTTTCCGGCAGTCTTTCCAACCGGGGTAGGCGCTCCATTTGACAGAAGGTAGATAACGTTAAAGTTGTTTATATTTCCTGCAAATGTTGTTATCAGATATGGTGCTGTGACAAACAACATATAAGGAAGAGTGATCTTGAAGAAGATCTTTACCGGGCCTGCTCCGTCAACTCTCGCAGCCTCGTATATCTCCTCCGGTATGCTCTGGAGAATTCCTGTGACCTGCATGACGGTAAATGGAATTCCTATCCAGATATTGATGACAATTACCATGACTCTGGCAAGTGTTGCATTGCTCCAGAATGGAATAGCATTGTCGATTATTCCGTTATTTATAAGTAATGTATTGACGATACCATTCTGACTGAAGATCGTTCTCATCAGAAGAAGTGATACGAATTGCGGAACCGCTGCTGAGAGCATGAAGATTGCTCTCCACATACCTTTTGCCCTGGTTCCCTTTCTGTTGATCACCATTGCGAGTATCATTCCAAGGAAGTAGTTACTAAATGTGGCTGCCACAGCCCAAACAAGCGTCCAGCCAAGCACTGACCAGAATGTACTTCCTATTGCATCACTAAAGTTCAATATCTTTGCAAAATTCTTCAGTCCAACCCAGTTGAATATAACTGTATGTGAACCAAGCTTGCTGTAATTTGTAAATGCCATAAATATCATGAAAACCAATGGCAATATCGTAAATACAACGACTCCAAGTACAGGAAGTGGAAGAAGAAATGCATGAAGATTGCTGTCAAACAGACTCTTCACATCGTCCTTAAACTTTGGAACCTTTTTGCCTTTATCCCACAGGCAATACGCTTTGTATGCGCTCTCTATACTTACTACCCAAAGGCAGATGAATGCGAAAATTATAAACAGTGTTGCCACACCGTACAGGAGCATGAGCAGAGAGTTGTCACCCTGGGTATATTCAAATACACCCTTTGCATCATTCCAGACCTTCTGCTGTTCCTGACCACCCAGATGGAAGATATCCACCAGTAGTGATGCTCCATGCTTTATCATAAACCATATAAACAGTACCTCAAGTACCAGGTACGAAAATCCCTTTACAAACTGTTTTCTGACTATGCTTCCAAACCCCAAGATCAGAAATGAAATTCTGGTAGCTATGTCTCCATTTGCCGCTGCCTGTGCAACGGTATATGGGTAATCAGATCTTCGTATTTTCTTTATTTTGCTTTTTTTATTTGTTATAGCCTGAGCCATCCTAACACCTCCGTCTCAAAGTAAATTATTATCTCTTCTTATTACAAGTGCCCCATCACCTGTAGATGAATGGAGCACCTGTTTTTGAAATATATAACTAGTATTTTTACTGTGCTACATCAGTGTTAAGTGATGTGTTGAATGACTCTGTCATATCTGCTGCGTTGTCGTGTGTAACCTCACCATTTACGAGAGACTTACCAAAGTTTTCTGCTGGTGTCCAGTAGTTGCTCATCTTAGGAACAAATGGCTGGATGAATGCTGTTGTATCGAATGTTGCATTCTGAGCTGTTACAAGTGCATCGCCCTTAACTGCATCGCTCTCAAGAAGGCTTGTGTTACATGGAACGATGTTTCTTGCTGTGTAGTGTGACTCCTGTGATGCCTCATTTCCAAGGTAGAGTGCAAGTGCAACTGCAACCTGTGGATACTCACAGTTAGGATTTACAGCGATTGCCTTTGATCCTGCAAATGAGAGGAGCTGCTTGTCCGCACCGCCGATCTTGGCTGTTGGCATAACTGCGATTCCGAGATCATCTCCAAGTGCATCGTGTAATGCTGCGTAGTCCCATGAGCCTGAGAACATTGCTGATATTGAACCATCTGTCATACCTGAGATACCAACACCTGACTCATCGTTTACAAAGTTCTTGTTGTTTACAAGATCTACCAGGTAGTCTGTAACAGCCTTGCCGTTGTCACCACCGAAGTTGATTCCTGCATCATTGTCTGTACCATCACCGAATAATGTTCCGCCATTTGCAAGGTAGAATGCTGCGATGTACCATGAGTTTGAGAGTGGGAATGAAACCTTACCCTTCTCAAGCATTGTGTCAAGGCTCTTTACATCATCCTCTGTAAATGTCTTCTTGTTGTAGTACATAAACCATGTATTTGTTGTAAATGGCACACCATAGATACCTCCATCAACTGTGATAGAATCTACGATCGCCTGTGAATTTGTTGACTTAACATAATCTGCTGTGCTTCCGCCGAGCTCTGAGATAGCACCTGCATCGATCAGAGTCTGTAACTGGTCATTTGCGAACATGTATACATCTGCTGACGCTGAAACATCCTGTGTTACAGTCTTTCCAGCATCACCCTCACTACATGTACCATACTCAAATGTGATATCCCAGTTTGGATGCTCTTTCTTGAACGCCTCACATGTTGTCTGTAACCACTCGCCGTAATCAGGTGACTGATCCTCAGCTGGTCCCCAGACTGTAAGTGTTGTCTTGATCGCCTCTTCCTCTGAAGCTGCCTCTGTTGCATCTGTAGCCTCTGATGCATCACTCTTTTTTGCTGCTGTTGTTGACTCGTCCTTTCCTGAATCTCCACATCCTGCCAGCATTGACATTCCCATTACACCCGCAAGTGCAACTGCTGCAAATCTCTTAACTCTCATAACCGTTCCTCCTTAAAAATATAGTTTTGATTGAATGTTTTTAACACCTTTGCAGTACCTTTACCTTATGTCATTATTATAAGAAAACGTTTCCAATCCGTATATATCAATGATTTTAGAATCATGTTGGATTTTTTAGATATGTTGTTTTTTTGATGGGCGGGCGCCGCTCCGGAGTGTGCCGCGGATATCCGCCGTTATGCATTGTTATTATGTCCACAAAAGTATAAAAAAATGTACCTCTTGAGCTTTAATAAGCTTCAAAAGGTACATCCACTCTTCGTATTTTTTATAATTTTTCTAGTTTTCTACTCTCTTTGGGAAGTGGAGCATTACTTTCGTGCCGGCTCCCGGGGTGCTGTCTATTTTTATTGCATACTGTTCACCGTAGTAGAGTTTAAGCCTCTCGTTTACATTTGACACACCGTAGCCATTGGACGACTTGGACAGGATCAGGGCGGCCTGGGTCTTTGTCATACCGACACCGTTGTCAGATACGGTAAAGTCAATGAAATCTCCATTCTCCTTTCCCTCTATGCGTATCTCTCCTCTGCCGTCAGTCTTGACGTCAATACCATGCCCTATCGCGTTTTCAAGCAGCGGCTGGAGTATCAGATTCAATGTTTCGTATTTTAAGATACTGTCATCTATGTCGTACACCACATCAAAGCTGTTGTCATGCATGGCAAGCTGGATATCAAGATACGACTTGATATTTGCTATCTCATCTTTGACAAGCAGGATGTTTTTTCCTTTGTTCAGGGCTGTCCTGTAGAATGTGGACAGAGACAAGGTGATCCGGCTTATGTCTTCCTGCTCCGCCTCAAGGGCTTTCCAATTGATCATAGACAGAGAATTGTACAGGAAATGCGGGTTGATCTGGGCCTGAAGTGCCCTCATCTCGTATTCTTTTTCCTTGATCTTGCTCTGATATACCTCATTGACAGTCTCATCAAGGCGCTTACTCATGCTGTTGTAGCCATTTATAAGATCACCAATCTCATCTGTACTGTCATTTTCTATAACCATGCCCAGATTTCCTGTCTCGGTGGCCTTCATAGTCTTCTGAAGATTTTTGATTCGCTTCGTTATAAATTCTGATACCATATTTATACATAATATACCTGCGAGCATACTTACCAGAAGTGCCGCCACCGCTATTATAAGTATCGGACGAACCGATGAGATTATAAGTTTGTTCGGTTTGTATACACATATGTTCCAGCCGGTCGCCTTGGACGTCTTATCTATGAACTGATACCCTGAATTTTCCATCTCTCTCAGGGCATCGAATTTATCCACATCCAATTCATATGCTGACTGCTCATCGGCAAATGTATTCTTGTTGAATATCATATGTCCATACTCATCCTCTATGATAAGCCCATAATTATCAAACATTGTCTCTGTATAAAACGGTTGAAATACACTGTCATAATCCACGCCTACATACAAAACACCCTTGGCACCTTTCTGCTCCAGCATAGCCATCCGGCTGACTGAAAATGCAGTTCGGCTTTCCAGATCAATATGCCAGTGTATATTGTTATCCAGATCATCATATGCATGCGTTCCATCCGCCAGATCTTTTAACGGTGCAACTGTTGACCCATGTTTCACATCACTGGCATCAGTATATATCGTGACCTGGTTTACATCCTCATGGAAATACATGATTGATGCCAGCAGAGGATCGATCACCGTACTGAACTGCTCATAATTCTGATATGCCGATTGATCTGCGCTCAGTATCTTTGCAATCGACTGGTTATACGATATATATTTAGAGAGGTTGTTATATATCTCCAATTCATTGTCCATAGAATCCGTGGTCTGGCTGACATAAGATTCCAAGATTGTTGTCTCCCGGGCCCACAGGATCTTTTTCATCTCCATATATGTTATACCCAGTATTATCATAACAGGCACAAGTCCGGCCAGCAGATAAATAACAACCATTTTGCCAGTCAGCTTCATATCACGAAATCTCTTCTTGACTCCACCTTTGTTCATCTACGATCCCCCTGCTTAACGAGTTCTGCAATCGTCCTTTTCCAAGTCTGCTGTATGTCTACTCACCGCCTGCAACACCGCTCTCCCTGAATTTCTGAGGGCTCACTCCATAAAACTCCCTGAAACTCGAGCAAAAATAGGATACATTCTGATAACCACACATCGCACCTATATCTACAATCTTCGCCATACTATTCTCAAGCATATCCCTTGCCCGCTCCATTCTGTATGACTTGATAAATTTGCTCAGGTTCTGTCCCGTCTCTTTCTTAAACACTGTGCTGAGATAACTTGGGGCAAGATATACCATATCCGCAAGCATATCTATGCCTAGCTCGCTCCCGTAATTCCTGTAAATATACTGCTTTACTATCTCCACTTCCTTATGTCCGGTCTGACTCTTGTCCTCAAAGCAGGCCGCGAGTCTGTCTATCGCAACCTCAACAAGACCTGTAAGACTCTGAAAATCTGTCGTCATATACATCTTTTCAACATCCTTGTTAAGATCCGCCTCACCAGTCCCATCTATACTGCCGTATATGTCCTTCAAAAGATTTGAGTAGAGAAACTTTATATATATCTGTGAACACTCATTCTTGTGCCTGTACTTTTCACAGAATTTGTCAAAATGTTCCCTGAGTGCCTCTACATCCTTCATCTTGATGTCCTGTTTCATCTGTTTCATGAGAGTGTCATCATCAAACTGGATCATTCCTGACGAATCGCTCTCCATATTTGGGTAGAACACCTTTATCTCCGGATGATAAAACTTATTGTCCATAAGCTCATCAAGCTCATCGACCTTCTGTTTCATGTCCTCAGGGTTCTCTATATCCGATGAAACTGCTATAAAACATTCCTCATCGTAATCACTTTTAATTATCCTGGCAAGCTCCTGGGCCGTGTAAACCGCATCTGTTTCATCGCCCAGAAAAATAAGTTCCTGCTGTTGATTCAGATTGAGGTATCTCTGTATTCCAAGTGCCATTATCTTCTCATTTTTCTTGAAATCTACATCTCGTCTTCCAAAGAAATCGTGATTAAATTCAACCAGCAGAATTCTCTTAAATCTGGCGAAATTCAGGTTCAGACCGTTGTACTCTCTGCGTATACTCTCTATATCTTCGCCATTTACAAGCATATATAGCGCATGCTCATAAAGGAATTCCATGCTCTTGCTCTTGAGCTCATCCGAGGCTTTAGCCGCCTCTAGCTCATCCACAACCTTCTCCAACGTCTCCTTAAACTCCTTCGGGTCGACCGGTTTCAATATATAATCCACAACTCCCAGCCTTATTGCTCTCTTTGCATAGTCAAATTCATTGCAGCCGCTGAATATCACACATCTCATTTTCTTCTTCTCATTTACCACATTGTCAATGAGTTCTATACCGTCCATGAAAGGCATCTTCACATCGGTGAGGAGGATATCATAATTCTCCTGACGCATCTTCTCCAATGCATCAAGACCGTTTACCGCCTCGTCGATATCAAATTCCATATTCAGCTTTTTCAGGAGGAATCTTATCCCGTTTCTCTCTATTCTCTCGTCATCAACGATCAGTATTCTATACATCTCTCCACCGCCTTACTTTTTCTTGATGTGAACTGTTTTCGCATCACATTACAACTTTAGTATATTTAATTATAACCGACTTACTTCCTGTTCGCCACCAAAACCTAAATCAAAAGGGGACGGAGGTGCCTGACCCCTCCGTCCCATGCTGTGAAATAAACTAAGTTTTATTTTATAATCTCCAAATGTCCTTGTTGTACTCAGCGATGGTTCTGTCTGATGAGAAGAATCCAGCCTTGCTGATGTTGACAAGTGCCTTCTTTGCCCAATTCTTACGGTCCTCGTAGTCTACAAGTACGCCTTCCTTGGTCTTGATATAATCCTCAACATCAAGGAGTGTCATGAACCAATCCTTTACGATAAGTTCGTTGTGAAGTCTCTCAAGGCTTTCCTTCTGTCCGATCTCAAGGAGTTCATCGCTCACGATAAAATCAACAAGCTTCTTGATCTCAGGCTGCTCGTAGTAATCCTTTGACACATAATCAGCCTTTGCATAGTGGTCGATGACTGCCTCGCTTGACTCGCCGAAGAAATAAATGTTATCCTCGCCGACAAGCTCACCAATCTCAACATTTGCACCATCTCTTGTTCCGAGTGTAAGCGCGCCGTTCAGCATGAACTTCATGTTTCCGGTACCTGATGCCTCCTTTGATGCAAGTGAGATCTGCTCTGAAATGTCACATGCAGGTATGATTTTTGCTGCCTTTGACACATTGTAGTTCTCGATCATGACAACCTTGAGGTATGGGCTCACCTCTGGGTCATTATCGATGAGCTGCTGCAGGCAGAGGATAAGATGGATGATATCCTTTGCGATGGTGTATGCAGGAGCTGCCTTTGCGCCAAATATTACAGTCACAGGAGTCTTTGGAAGATTTCCTGCCTTGATATCGAAGTACTTGTGGATAACCCAGAGTGCGTTCATCTGCTGACGCTTGTACTCATGAAGTCTCTTAACCTGTATATCAAAGATAGAATTCTCATCTATGTCAATGTTCTGTGTCTCCTTAAGGTAATCCTTGAGAACGACCTTGTTCTGCTTCTTGATATCCATGATCCTGCCAAGGACTGCATCATCATCATAGAACTTAGTGAGGTCACTCAGTTTCTCTGCATCCTTCTTGTAGCCGTCACCGATAAGCTCTGTGATATATGCTGCAAGCTGCTCGTTGCAGTGGAGAAGCCATCTTCTGAATGTGATACCATTTGTCTTATTGTTGAACTTCTCAGGATAAATCTTGTAGAAGTTGTTCAGCTCAGAATCCTTGAGGATCTCTGTGTGAAGGTATGCAACACCGTTTACACTGTGGCTATAGTGTATATCAATGTGTGCCATGTGCACTCTCTGATCCTTGTCGATGATATATACGCTCTCATCCTTGTATCTGTTACGAACCTTCTCATCCAGTTTCTTGATGATAGGAACAAGCTGTGGAACAACCTTCTCAAGGTAAGCAAGCGGCCACTTCTCAAGAGCCTCTGCAAGGATAGTATGGTTGGTGTATGCGCACACCTCTGTCACGATCTCTGTAGCCTCGTCAAATGAGATGCCCTCAGCGGTAAGAAGTCTGATGAACTCAGGGATCACCATTGAAGGATGTGTATCATTGATCTGAACTGCTGCATAATCAGCCAGATCGTGAAGATTTGAACCCTTTGCCTTAGCCTCATCAAGAATGAGCTTTGCACCATTTGCCACCATGAAATACTGCTGGTAGATACGGAGAAGATTTCCAGCCTCATCGCTGTCGTCCGGGTACAGGCAGAGTGTCAGGTTCTTTGCAATGTCTGTCTTGTCGAAGTTAATTCCGCCCGGCTCCATGATGGACTCGTCAACGCTCTCGATATCGAAGAGGTGGAGCTTATTTGTTCTGTTCTCGTATCCGGTTACATCTATATCGTACATTCTTGACTGGACTTTCAGATTGCCAAATGTGATCGTGTTGGTAACGTCTGTCTTCTCGAGCCAGCTGTCTGCCTCAATCCAAGGATTTGCAGTCTCCTTCTGGTAGTTGTTCTCAAATACCTGCTTGAACAGACCCATGTGGTAGTTAAGTCCAATTCCATCTCCGTGAAGTCCGAGGGTTGCCATGGAATCAAGGAAGCATGCTGCAAGTCTTCCAAGTCCGCCATTTCCAAGTGATGGCTCTGGCTCAACCTCCTCTATGTCATAGATGCTCTTGCCATTCTCAGCAAGCACCTGTTTAACCTCGTCAAATACACCAAGGTTGATGAGATTGTTCGAGAGAAGCTTTCCTATGAGGAACTCTGCTGAGATGTAATAAACCTTCTTCTGTCCCTCCTCTGAAACCTTTCCGTCTGCGAGCTTCTTTGTCATATCAAGGAGTGCGAAGTAGATCTCCTCGTTTGTGCAGTCCTTGATCTCCTTGTTGTATTTCTTCATGCAAATGTCCTTTAACATAATATCCTCCTTACAAATATACGTCTTCACCCTGTTTCTTCCATACAGTCTGGTGAGATCCCTTAATTTATCTATATGTTCCTGTGTAAATTCCCATGTTGCTCCCTTGGTAAGCCGCCACTTCCAGTTGCCGCCAAGCGTTGATGGATAGTTCATTCTGGCGCTGTTGTCCTTGCCCAAAATATCCTGCATCTGAAGTATGACCGTGTCCGCTGAGCTCATGTAAAGTGCATGTATCATCTTCTCTGCCACATCATCCAGGCTGTTCGCCATGAGGTACTTCATCATATATTCCTGAAGCTCCTCACTCTGTCCGCTGATATAACTTTTCAGCATATCATTGTCGTGGGTTCCGATATACGCTACGTAGTTCTTTGCGTGATTGTGCGGCAGATATTCATTTGCCGTATTGCCGTCAAATGCAAATTCCAACACCTTCATGCCCGGATAACCGGATTCCTTTACAAGTTTCTGAACCTCTGGCACGACCACGCCGAGGTCCTCAGCTATAACCTTGGATGAACCTATGGCACTGTCTATAGCATCGATGAGTTTCTTTCCCGGTCCCTGTCTGTAGTAGCCATCCTTCGGCTCGCCATTTGCCGGGATGCTGTAGTATCTGACTATTCCGATAAAATGATCTATACGGATCACGTCGTAGAGCTTTGCAGATGCAGCAATTCTCTTCTTCCACCACGCGAAATCATCCTTCTCCATGACATCCCAGTCATAAATCGGGTTACCCCACTTCTGTCCGTAGCTTGAGAACATGTCTGGTGGGCATCCTGCCACAACCGCCGGTGCAAGGCTTCCGGACAGCTGGAACTGGTCTGTGTTAGCCCACACATCAGCACTGTCCAGTGCCACATAGATCGGAATATCTCCAATGATGCTTATGCCGTTTCTGTTGGCATACTCTTTTAATGGCATCCACTGCTCGTAGAACTTGAACTGAAGGAATTTGTAGAATTCCACGTCTTCACCAAGCTTTTCTCTGTAAGCTGCCATAGCCTCCGGCTTTCTCTTCTTGATCGCCGGTTCCCACGCAAGCCATTCTCTATTGTTATGATCAGCCTTGATCGCCATATACAGCGCATAGTCATCTATCCACTGTTCATTTTCCTCTATGAAATCTACGTAATCCCTGCTGTCTTTGTGCTCTGATCTGCCAAATGCTTTTCTGAGAACTTCAAATCTCTGTCTGTATATTCTGGCGTAGTCGATCTCGTCATCACTGTCAGCCCATTTGTAGGATTCTACCTCCTCTTTCTTGATAAGCCCTTCAGCTATCAATGTATCCAGATCGATAAAATACGGATTGCCCGCAAATGCTGAAAACGACTGATAAGGACTGTCACCGAAGCTTGTTGGTCCTATCGGAAGCACCTGCCAGTACTTCTGCCCTGCTCTTTTCAACATATCAACAAAATCATAAGCATCTCTTCCCATGGTTCCAATTCCATATGGTGATGGGAGGCTGCTTATCGGCAGGAGTATTCCTGCGCCACGCTCCAACGCTTTACTCATATATGATACCTCCTGAACAGTTCCTGTTATGGCTTGTATTTTATTAGCATTTCCCCTTTTATGCTTGCATTATATAAGCAATTAATTGTACAATTCTATCATCTTGATGATGTACAATATGTAAAAGCTGTAAAAAATCGTCGAATTAACAAAAAGGAGGCACATGGTTATATGAACAGTCTTGAATACGAAAATCTTCTGGAGAATAAGACCCATGCGGACCCGATGTTTCCGTACAATACTTACCTGTGCTCCATACCACTTGACTTCAATTCTGTGTCTCTGCACTGGCATGAATTTATGGAGATTATCTATATCAAAAAAGGCAAGGGAAATGTGACTGTGGACTTCACAACTCACTATGTTGAGGAGGGTGACATAGTCATTATCCTGCCAGGACACATTCACGGAATCTCCCAGCACGAAGGCTATTCAATGGAATATGAGAATATTCTTTTCTCCGTCGACATGTTCAGATCCAGAAATCACGACTCACTGGACAGCGAGTTTTTCCTGCCTCTGCTGGCGGGCGACGTGGATATCAAGAGTATTTATGACAGGGACGATCCATTATATCCGTCTCTTTCCGCGTGTCTTAACAGGGTAGACAAGCTCTGCTCAGAGACGCCAAAGGGATACCACCTTGCACTTAAGGGATGCTATTTTGAATTCTTCTACATTCTCTATGCCAACTCCACCGCAAGGGATGAGGCAGACAGGAAGAACCGAGCCAGGGATCTGGAGAGAACAAAACTCATCCTCTCCTACATAGACGAAAATTACAAAGAGGCCATATCCATAACGGATATAGCCTCCTACTGTGGATTCTCTGAATCCCATTTTATGCGATTTTTCAAGAACACCATGGGGGTGTCATTTGTATCATATCTGAACGACTTCAGGCTGAATGTTGCCGCAAGACTTCTCTCCTCCAATGACGAGAGCATACTCTCCGTCGCGGAGAACTGCGGCTTCTTCAACCTGTCCTACTTCAACAGGATGTTTAAGAAGAAATACGGCGTGACTCCGGGTAAATACAGGGATAATCATAACCTGTAAGCGACCGCATATTGCCTGCTGCTACGCATCAGATCTTGAATATGAATTCCTCATCTGATTGCTGAGTTCGTACAGGACTCTGCCAAGGGTGGCATTTGCCTCATGTCTCACCATGTCTGCGGTCTCCTGGTTTGCCTGCTGTCGGAGTTTCTCGCCCAATGGCTGTTCATTCATAATATCATCATATCTGTATATTATCTCATGTGCCTTGGACATGACTTTCTCCTCGTACCTCTCGATATGGAACACCGACTTTGCATAAGATGCGTCCGCCATCGCCGCTATCATACGGCTGGTCCAGTAGAAGTTGTCCGTGGAAGCATCCGCCCCTGTATTTGCCAGATACTCAGGAGTCGTGTCTACATTTGCATAGAAAGGAACCATGACATTGAATGCATTCGATGCAAATGCTATCCACTGTACAGCGCAGTTATCCTCTCCAACATATGGTCTCATCTGGATCGCCGACATGAAATCCGTCCTGTTCACACCTATCGATCTATATGCCCCGCGCATCTTATTGTCGCCGTAATTGCCGTACGGATCATACGGAGTTCCCTGATAATGCGAAGAAAGCACATACTTCACATCCTCCATGGTTATCTTCTTCTCTGGTATCATGCACCATGGAATGTCATCCGAAACCGGCGTAAAGTCCGCATCCGGTCCGTCCCAGACTGCCGAATTCGGGTTGAGCGTCCGCTCCATGAACCATGCCCTCGGGGTGTTGTACACGTGATCCGCATCGTCGTGGCTGCCGAATATATCCCGTGGACAGATCGTGTCCTCCATATTCTCCACGTTCAGATGATACTTCTCTATAAATGCTGGAAGATCTGCCGAGCACATGAACTCGCTCTGCGCTCCCATTGCGTCTGCAATATCAAATTCGTCCATACCAAACTGGTTTGGCATGACAACATACACATCATCAGGAACTTTTCTCGCGATCCAATGATGTCCTCCGATGGTCTCAAGCCACCAGATCTCGTCTACATCCTGAAATGCAATTCCGTTCATCTCATAGGTTCCATATCGCTCAAGCAGGCTGCCAAGTCTCTTCACGCCCTCTCTTGCGCTCTTTATATATGGAAGTGTAATGCTGACTATATCCTCCTCGCCGATACCTCCAGTCTTCTCAGGCTTATCTCCCTCCGCAGGCTCATAGCACACCAGTGGATCCGCGCCGAGCACTCTTGGATTTGAGGTTATGGTCTCCGTCGCCGTCATAGCCACATTTGCAGAATTCACTCCGCTTGCCGCCCAGATTCCTTCGCCCGCCAGCGCATTTGGAACACAGGTGTAACGCATCGGATCATCCGGAAGTTCAATCTCCACATGGGATATCTCCGACTTGTATATTCTTGGCTGCTCCTCCGGCTTCACAACCACATATTTCTTCGGCGTGTACGAACCGGCACCCGAATCGTCATTTCTCGCTATTATTGTTGAACCGTCATAAGACGCATTTTTTCCTACCAATATTGTTGTACATGGCATGATCTATTCCTCCATTTTTTTAATATTTTTCATCTTTTTTATAATTAAAAATATAATGTATCCCGCAAGGCTTCCGAGGGTATTCATAACTACATCATCGAGCTGGCAGTAACCGCGCTCCGTTATAAGCTGAACCGTCTCTATGCAGACACTGCATAGAAATCCAAACAGTACAGTACATTTGGACAACCTGTCTACCGCCCTGCCATCGCCATTCTTACTTCCAGCCACCGCCAGCGGAAAAAGCACGCCGAACGGCACAAAGAGCAATATATTTTCTATGACAAATGCGTGCTCCTGGGGCGTCACTCCCCACGTCTGAAACAGCGTCATGTCAATGCCTTGCCTTGAGCCCGGCTCTCTGGACAGGAACACAGTAACTGCCATCACCGCCAGATACACCACCAGCAGGAACCACACTATTGACTTCTTCACACGTCCTCCGGCACTGACCTTTTTTCCTGCAGGACTCACTGTATACACGAGATAAACCACGACTGCTATGCATCCGCATAGAATCCCTATCGGAAGGTAGCCCGCGACCTCCATTATATCTTTTATAATAAGTTCAAACATACATTCCCCTCAATAATTTCTACTATACTATGTCGCACTGCCCATTATATCATGATTCGCACCTATGGTGCTTTCCGTTGCTGTCGCAACTATCATAATCCAATTCGCCGCTCGCCAATCATGCAAGCATGTTGGCTCACTTGCGCTCATTATATCATATGTCATCGTGCGCAAGCGCGATGACCTGCGCACGCATCAGCGTGCTACATTATACCACGATTCCCAACATGTGTCATTTTACACATTGTTTACATACACCGCGTCTGATATACTTTACATGTCAGTCCAACTAACCATTTGGACGGGCTGAACAAATATAGAACAGGAAATATCCAACATGATAATAGCAAAAAAAATTCTAAAAATAACTTGTATTGTCCTCGGTGTGATCCTTGTGGCCACCATAATATTTGTGGGAGTTCTCACTATAACAGAATACAAGCCAGACGATTCCGAATCCCTTGAGGTCACATCCGGAAGCACATTTGGCAAAAATGCAACCGGCTCAGCCAAGCTTTCACCATCTGTCGGCGACTCCATATCCATCGTGACATGGAATCTCGGCTACGGATCCCTCGGTGCAAATGCTGACTTTTTCATGGACGGAGGAGACAGTGTGTACACTTCCACAGCCAAGCAGGTAAACGACAATATGGAGGCCATCACATCAGAGCTGAATTCACTTGCCGCTGACATCTTTCTTCTCCAGGAGGTTGATGAACGATCATCCAGAAGCCACAAGATAAACGAAGCCGATATTTTGAAGGAAAAGCTGCCGTCATACACAAGCTCATACGCCTACAACTACAAAACACTCATGGTTCCATATCCACTTCCACCGATCGGCAGAGTGACATCAGGAATAATGACTCTCAGCTCATTTGAAGTATCGGATGCAGAAAGAATACAGCTTCCATGTCCATTTTCCTACCCGATCAGACTCTGCAACCTGAAAAGATGCCTGATCGTGTCCAGAATACCGATTGCCGGAAGTGAACACGAACTCGTCATAGTAAATCTCCACCTGGAGGCTTATGACTCAGGCGAGGGCAAAGCCGCCCAGACCAGGATGCTCGCCGACATTCTCCAAAATGAGGCTGCAGCAGGGAACTACGTTATCGCAGGAGGCGACTTCAACCAGACTTTTTCAAATGTGGATCTGTCCGCATACCCTCAGCAGTCCGCTGACCTGTGGGCACCAGGAAGCATAGATGTATCTGAATTTGGAGATTCCTTCACCTGCACCACCGATTCCTCAGCTCCGACATGCCGATCCCTGGACAAACCATACGAAGGACATGACCACGAGAGTTTCCAATATTATGTCATCGACGGATTCATAGTATCGAGCAATTTGCAGATCAACTCCACAGAGACCATAGATCTGGATTTTAAAAACAGCGATCACAATCCGATAAGACTCGATGTTGCGTTGAAATAAACTATATTTTCAGTTGTTTTATGCATGTTATTTTAATTAACATTAATTATGTATAATTTTATGTTTAAAATACATTTTTCTCTTGATTTATGCCGTTTTTACATGTATTATGGCATTGTAAATGTTATAAATATTAACATTTGTTGCTAGTTTTGAATAATACTTCTAAGAATAATAGAGAATACTCATCAGAGAAAGGAATTTTGATCATGAAGAAATTATCACAGTCACGTCTCGCCGACACTGTCATGAACGGAAGAAAAGAAAAGGGTATGACCCAGGCTCAGCTCGCCGATGCAACCGGTATCAACAGAGCACTCATTTCCAGAATAGAGCAGAAGGATTTTGTTCCTTCTATAGAACAGCTCGAAAGTTTGTCAGAGGTTTTGAACTTCGACCTCACAGAAATGTTCATCAATGCTGGCGCACACAAGCTCGAGTCTCCATCCCCACTGAACATTGCAGTGGCAGGAACCGGTTACGTTGGTCTGTCCATTGCGACCCTGCTGGCACAGCACAACCATGTAACGGCAGTTGACATCATCCCTGAAAAGGTTGATCTCATCAACAACAAGAAATCCCCTATACAGGACGACTATATTGAGAAATATCTCGCCGAGAAGGAGCTTGATCTCACAGCAACTCTCGATGGCAAATCAGCATACAAGGATGCAGATTTCGTAATCATAGCTGCTCCGACAAACTACGACAGCAACAAGAACTATTTCGACACATCAGCCGTTGAGGCCGTTATCGAGCTCGTCCTCAAGGTCAACCCGGATGCCATCATGGTCATCAAATCAACTATACCAGTTGGATATACCGAGTCTGTAAGGAAGAAATACAACACGTCAAATATCATTTTCAGCCCAGAATTTCTTCGTGAATCAAAGGCACTGTACGACAACCTCTATCCATCAAGGATAATTGTCAGCACAGACAAGAATGACGAGAAGATAGTTAAGGCATCCCATACATTTGCCGCACTGCTTCAGGAGGGTGCCCTCAAGGAAGATATAGACACTCTGTTCATGGGCTTCACCGAAGCTGAGGCTGTAAAGTTATTTGCAAATACCTATCTCGCACTCCGCGTGTCCTACTTCAACGAGCTTGACACATACGCAGAGATGAAGGGACTTAACACACAGGACATCATAAACGGCGTATGTCTCGACCCAAGAATCGGAACACACTACAACAACCCATCATTTGGATACGGCGGATACTGTCTGCCAAAGGATACAAAGCAGCTCCTTGCCAACTACAACGACGTGCCTCAGAATATGATGAGCGCCATCGTTGAGAGCAACAGAACGAGAAAGGACTTCATCGCAGACCGCGTTCTCTCCATCGCAGGCTACTACGACTACAACAATAACGGTGATTACTCAGCAGCCCAGGAGAAGGAATGTGTCATAGGTGTATACAGACTGACGATGAAGAGCAACTCCGACAACTTCCGCCAGAGCAGTATACAGGGTGTCATGAAGCGAATCAAAGCCAAGGGCGCAACCGTCGTTGTATACGAGCCAACCCTTGAAGACGGAACCACATTCTTCGGAAGCAAAGTTGTAAATGACCTAGACAAATTCAAATCCATGTCCGACGCTGTCATCGCCAACAGGTACAATTCATGCCTCGACGACATCAAAGACAAGGTATACACAAGAGATCTGTTCCAGAGAGACTAATCTTTAATAAGACCTTTAAGAACATTTTTATAACATAAAAAATAACCGAATGATACGAATTAAAACTTGTATCATTCGGTTATTTTTTGTCAATATTTCTTATGAATTAGCCTGAGCCTTGAGCTCCCCAAGCATCTGAGGAAGTCTTGTATCCATCTCGTCATCCTTGAACTGACATGTACCAACCTTCCTGTGTCCACCGCCACCATACTTGAGCATAAGGCTTCCAACATCCATGGTCGCTGTGCGGTTCAGGATACTGTATCCAACTGCTGCCGAACATCCCTGTCCACCACGTCCGCTTACTATCCACGCTGACACATTCTGTTCAGGATACATACTGTATATCATGAAACGATTGCCGGTGTATATCGGATCCACTCCGCGAAGATCGCTTATGATAAGATTACCGTCCACTATGGTATGTGCCTTGACCATCTCCTTGAACTTCTCTGTCTGCTCATTATACAGAACTATTCTTTCCTGTATATCCGGCATGGCAAGTATCTCATCAGTGGTCATGGTACGACATGCATCTATAAGCTTCTCCATGAGCTGATAGTTTGATATGGTGAAATTTCTGAATCTTCCAAGTCCGGTTCTAGGATCCATCAGGAATCCAATAAGTATCCATCCCTTTGGATTCTGTACCTCATCGATGGTAAGATTACCTGAATCAACCTTATCAACAGCCTCCATCATATCGTCAAACTGCGGGAATCTCTCTCTGCCTCCATAATACTCATAGATTATTCTAGCGCACGATGGAGTTATACGACTCTCCCCCTTGTATTTACCCTCAAGTGCCAATCTCTCATGCTCACTTGAATGATGATCGAACCAAAGTCCGCAGCCCTCAACAAATGGCACATTTGCAAGGCAGTCATCCTCCGTAACCTCAATCAATCCGTCCTGAAGATCCTTCGGATGCGCAAACTTCCAATGATCAATAATTCCCGCTTCCTTCAGCAGTGCGCCACACGCAAGTCCATCAAAATCCGATCTTGTAACCAACCTCATAGTAAATCCTCCCTGGTATTGAACTTCAGCCCTGTAAAACCGGGCTGAATCGTCCATTTTCCGTAACAAATATATCTTAATTATATAGAAGCGGGTGGGGTATTTCAAGGAGCATTTTTATTAGCGCAAGGTTCGCCATTCCAATCAGAGATCCGCTTGCCGAGTTCCGTAACTTGTTTCTTCACATCCAGCATACCAGCCATGTTCTCCAAGGTCATATGCTCCGCAACACTCCTTGCAAACTTGACCTTTTTGCCTGCAAAGCCTCTGTAATACGGCTCTATGTAACCAGGAAACAGCTCATACTGTCCACACGGCTTCTTCAAACTGATTCCCAGAACTTCCTCTATGACTTCCTTTGGGATGTAATTTTCTATCTCCTTGCCCTTAGTAACCCATGACATCATCCCAAGATCATCAAATTCCTGAATTATTCTCTTCTTGGTATCATTCAGCCGGGCATTCCTGTTTTTCTTATCACTATCCATCACAATGACCGCATTTCTGTTGGTCTTGATAACACTTATGAGCTCCGTCATCTCCTCAGCCGAGTACTGTGACAGCAGTCTTCCACCATAATACAGGAACTGGTAGTGCACGCCCTCCACGAAACGGTCCGGGAAATACATGTCTAGCCAGTGTTTTATATACACTCTGTCTGACGGTCCTTCCACCCATATAATCCCATTTGACTGAAGAAGATCGCTTGCCTTCACGTCCAGATCATCCAGTATCCGGGTCTTGTCCAGATACGATTCTATCCTTTTGACAAATGCTCTGCCGTCCTGCTTGTACACATGGAATATCACAGCATCGTCCTTGTCGTAGAATGCATTTATCGCCACATGGGAATGGGTCGTGATGAACACCTGAACATCATTCTTTTCAGCAAATTCATATATATACTCAAACAGTTTCCTCTGCATGGCAGGGTGAAGATTATTCTCAAGCTCCTCAAAACCATAGATCATCTTCTTATCCTTATACCCCTCCAGCTCCGGTATAACCAGCAGATTTAGCAGCACCAGAATGATCGTCTTAAGACCGCTTCCCATGCGTGACAAAGGGCACCTGCTCATGCCCTTTTCCTTGAGAAACACCTCCCACCGGATATTCCCATATCCATCCTGTACCTGCTGCACCCTTATGCTCTCAAATACAGCCTCCGGACTCATGATCTCATTTACCGCTTTTAGAAGAGTGTCCTCAATTATCGTCTCATCGTAACTGCTATTGTTCAGAAATGCCCTAATAATGTTGCTTGCACCACTGCCAGTGCTGGACAGATCCTCCAGAGTCTCACCAAGCTTCTCTTCCTCCTCGGGAACAATATTGCGCTCCGCAGCAACGTGTCTGAATACATATCTGTCCCTCTCATTACCTATATCAACTCCCACTCCATTTGCATATGAAGTATTCCATAGAGGCAGTCTGTCATTCCACTCCACTATGTAACCACCACTGTCCTCAGGCTCCACCCTGTATCCTATCGAACGTCCATTTGACAGGTTCCACATGGTTCCGCTTGTATAACCTTGAATTGATGAATACCCACGAAGCAAGCTGTCACACATCTCCCGGGTGACCGGTATCTCCGCGATGATCTCGTCCGCACAGGATGCGATCTGCTCTCTGAATGCATACATCCTGTCATACATCATCCCCACCACGTCGATGACACTTGATTTTCCGCTGTTGTTCTTGCCGATTATCACTGACACCCTTGGGAGGTTGTCAAGTTCTGTGTATGTGTCGGCGGTGAAGGCTTTGTAGCCTTTGAATCTTATTCCTTTGTACATGGGTGACTCCTTTCTACTACAATATATTTATGGTTGATAGATTTATCACTGTTTTATGTGCCAATATCGAATACGTATATACCGTAATTTTAATATGTTTTCTATTTAAATCAATATTTATGTCGTTTTGTGAGCAATTATAAAATTACACATTCACACATCATAATGAATATATGCAACGTATTGACATCTCCCCATACTGGTGTTATCTTCGCAATTATAAGCATCACATACCGTAATATTTTTTGTATTTGGTTGATATGTGTTATTTTAAATCACATCAAGGCATTGCACCGATTGTCTATCAACTTGCAATATAAATTTAGAGAGGACTCTACCCATGAAAAAAATATCAATAACCAAGATGGCCGAAGCCCTTGACTTTGAAGTTGTTGATCTGTTAGAAGAGAAAAAGAAAGCTGTCAATACAACAAGCCTCGACAGAGCATACAATATAGCAGTAGCAGGTACCGGTTATGTTGGTCTGTCAATCGCAACGCTTCTTGCACAGCACAACCATGTAACTGCGGTCGATATCATTCCTGAAAAGGTCGAACTTATCAACAACAGAAAATCTCCTATCCAGGACGACTATATAGAGATGTATCTTGCCGAGAAGAAACTGGATCTCACCGCAACCCTTGATGCCGAGGAAGCATACAGAACTGCTGACTTTGTGGTCATAGCGGCTCCAACCAACTACGACAGTAAAAAGAATTTCTTCGACTGCTCTGCAGTCGAAGCCGTTATAGAGCTTGTACTCAAAGTAAATCCTGATGCTACAATGATCATCAAATCAACCGTTCCAGTGGGCTATACTGCTTCTGTAAGAGAGAAATACAATACCAGGAATATCATATTCAGTCCTGAATTTCTACGGGAATCTAAGGCTCTGTACGACAACCTCTACCCATCACGAATCATCGTATCCTGCGATGAAGAGTCGTCCGAAAAGGCCCACACATTTGCGGCATTGCTTCAGCAGGGAGCTATCAAAGAAAATATCGATACACTGTTCATGGGCTTCACAGAGGCAGAGGCTGTAAAGCTCTTTGCAAATACTTACCTTGCATTACGTGTCTCATATTTCAACGAACTTGACACCTACGCAGAAACAAGGGGACTAAATACACAGGAGATCATCAATGGAGTATGTCTTGATCCGCGTATCGGCAATCACTATAACAATCCAAGTTTCGGATATGGTGGATACTGCCTTCCAAAGGATACAAAGCAGCTGCTGGCAAACTACAACGATGTGCCACAGAACATGATATCTGCCATTGTCGAGAGCAACAAGACAAGAAAAGATTTCATAGCGGACCAGGTACTGAATATGGCCGGCTACTATGATTATAATAATCGCGGTGATTTCGCTCCTGAACAGGAGAAGGAATGTGTGATTGGCGTGTACCGCCTGACCATGAAGAGCAACTCAGATAATTTCCGCCAATCCTCCATCCAGGGTGTCATAAAAAGGATCAAGGCCAAAGGCGCCAAAGTTATCATCTACGAGCCAACTCTCAAGAACGGCGAAACATTCTTCGGCTCAGAAGTGGTAAATAACCTTAAGAAATTCAAAAAAATCAGCCATGCTATCATCGCCAACAGATACGACTCGTGCCTTGACGATGTGAAGGATAAAGTTTATACGAGGGATATTTTTAAGAGCGATTAATCTCTAAAAATTGTTAAAACATTCACGCCAATTCCTTTGCCTCCAAATCCTCATGCAACTTTGGGGATTGCCCTCTGCAATAGTTGGTATTTTAAGTATACAATAAACAGTATTATGCTAATTTAAGGAGTCAACAACTTATGTCCCCTTTTTAATTATCATTTCACTTTCTCATGTTTTGTTTTTAGTTCTTGCAATCAAGTAAAAAAACAATTGAAGAACTCAAAAAGGAACTCAAAAATTGAGTTCCTTAAAAATCAAAAGACCCAACATGGTCCGCATCGTTGAAAGGCGTGTTGGGTTCTGTTGGTCTTAGTATATGCAATATCCATAAATATTGCACTAATATTTTCATGAATTTGCATTTATCATGCTGTAATTTCAATATCTTTAAGTAATTGATACGTATAATCATGCTTTTTTATATATTCCGAATAGTTTTGACAAAATTCGTCCAAATCATTACATTTGTGTTTTCCTATTCCCGGACAACAGGGACACGGAGCCCGGATTATTCACATTCTTCAATACCATATTTATTAACTAGCTGTAGTTGTAAATCTGATAATGGAAAGTGAAATGTACATAACAGTCTCGCATTTAACATTCATTTTGGTTTGGCATAATCGCTTTTGCCAAATCTCATGTGGCATTTAACTAAATATCTTGCTTATTTTAAAAGAAAAAGTCCACGACTCTGCCGTGAACTTTTTCTTGATTATGAGATACCAACCAATGTACCGATACCGCTCTCTTTAATTATAACTACCTCAGTCTCCGTCCATATAAAAATCCTCCTCATATACCTATGATAGTATTAAATAATTTGTTATTCAAGACTTGACTTTAATAAAATCCCATTCCATACTATATGTATAAAATAGATTCGGATTTTCAATCTGTAATTCATATATTATCTTATTATCTTTTTTTGTTTCTGTTACTTTATTTTCTTGATCAAGAAATTCATACTCCATTTTCATATCCGCATATCTTACATAACGCACATTATCAAGCAACGCATTCTTTTCAGGAATAATTACTCTTAAAATCAGATTTTCAATTGGATACTTTACAATCTGGGCCAAATACTCATGCATTAATTGAGATTCATCCTTTAAATAAGTTTTTATTCCGTATGAAATCCGCTGACCTTTACAAAACTTATTGTTTAGATTTATTTTATAATGATATGGGGATACTTGATCTTTCGAGTCTTCCAATGTGAATTTGTCTCCATCATCAATAAGCTCTGATTTATCATATGAACTTCCTGTCCAAGTTATACTTCTTTCCAAAACATCAAATTCACCATCTAGCACTTCTAAATCTACTTTTCTAATACTCTCTATGCTTTCTCTACTAACAAACTCTAATGAAACCTCCATCAATTTATACTTCAGATCCTTTGCAGATGTTTTTCTTGAGCTTGTATCAATAATACTCCGTACTTCCGCTTTACTATTTATCCCCGTTACTAATTCTAATTCATCTTTCTGAGCAAGCATAGGTCTGTACAACCTAACATATGCCTCTCCAATAGCTCCACTAAACAAATGCAATTCCGGATTTCCTTTACCTTTTCCAAATCTTAATATATGCGTTTGCGCAATTCCAGGATAAGGATCTATGTAGTAGATTTTTTTTATTCCTAATTGAAACGCCTTTTTCGAACATAATTCGCATGGGCTTGCTGTACAAAATAAATTTCCGCCTTCTATTCCCATACCTCCATATTTAGATATTTGCAAAAAAGCATTTTCTTCTGCATGAAGAGCCCTTGTAAACACCTGGTTTTTATCGCCTTTCCATCCATTATAAATATCCTTAAAACAATATGAAAACTTTCTTCCATGCAAATCGACTTTAGAAATCTCTTTATCTAAATGTTCAAATATCTTTTTTAATGTCTCATTATCATATTCAAACTGACTATAACATTCTCTCTGATTTCCTTTACAATATCCATGAACATCTCTGTATATACATTCCAGTTGCTTATTAGGAACATCGTTCCACCCTACTGATTTTACTGAGAAATTGCTATCAGTTACAATTGCCCCGACCTGTCTAGATAAACACCCTGAATTATACTTTAGATTATATGCAAGTTGCATACACCTTTCTACATCGTTTGGAACGACCAATCCCGGATGAATCATCAGTGTAATATATTTAACTAACTGCCTAGTTAGCATCAATCTTCTACCATTTTGCTCATCTAAATTAACTAGATGAATATCTGCCATTTCAAAACAATTCGCTATATTTTGATGATAAAATATTTCTCCATTATCTAGATTCGACTCATATTCTACATAATCTAAACCTCTTTGTTCTTCCACATCTAATTTGCCTAATCTTTTTTGCCGCATTTTCTCATCCACGCTTATAGATATCAAGAAGTATGATCGATAAACGTCTTTTAAATAGTTTGACTCATTCGCATTTCTAATTGCATCTATACATATACGTATTTTGTCCCCTTTTCTATATTTTTTTATTAACTCTATCATTAATTTTATTCGCTTTGCAAAATCTAATATTCTATTTTGGCACAATTTATCTTCATATGGAGTACCACTGGCTCTAATATTATTAGCAATTTTTTGCAATAAATATGTATATAAATGATATTTTACTGGAGGTTCATCTTGAAGTTTTCTCTTCTCTTCCTCATAACAAGAATATTTATAAAAAATTTTTTTAAATCTATTTTTATAATCAGCTAATTTCCTAATATACAATTCATAATACTTGTCCAACACATCTGTCGAAAAAGAATTTAGTTCCTCAATTGAAGGTATAGGAAATTCTGAAATTTCCTTAAACATATAATCCAAACCATTTATTTCATTTACAAGTTCATTAAAATTCAAAATAATAAATGATGTCTTATTATGATTACTTTGAAGATATTTCAAATATTCTATAAAGGCCTTTACCCCACCCTCTTGTTCTAAAATATATGACAGTATTATACAACTTCCTTCTATTACCTCGAACGGCCTCCATCTACTATCAGACTCCATATAATCCTTTATTATATCAAACTCTTTTCTTTCCCTTATCGAGTTATCGTCACTATCAAAATACTCATACTCCAGTTCATCAAATGACTTTTTTAAAATACCAGCAGCAGTACTACATCCTGCTCCTGTCCTGCCCGTCAAGCCTATTATAATCTCATTTTCTTTTTCACTATAGATTTGGTTAACAGCATCATTGTAATTCTCCATACTCAATCCTCCATCGTCAAAATTATTAAATATTATAGTCATTATTTAAAATATACTCTTCCTCATAAATAATATATCCACCCTTTCACTAAGTCTCCAGTAAAAGGGGTGCCCCATATTTGTTCAGTTCCGTTGATCGATGTCCTTCTCCACACATAATGGAAATAGGAGCATTACAATGACATTCGAGTTGACCTTTTCGATTAAACGTGAGTTGACTTCCACAGTTTGCACAATAAGGCACTTCATATGTTCCGCCTTCATTACAAAATACCTGCGGAATTTCAGATATGGGCACTCAATAATTCTACACATAACTGATAGCTCATTCTTTAATCTTCATCATTTTTTTATGAGTTTGTGCTGCAAAGATTGTTGAATCACCTTTTGCATTTGTAATCTCAAAGTTATTAATAACTTTTTCCTGAGTCTCAGGACTCCAGTATATTTTCAGATTTTTCTTTGATCGAGTAATAGCCGTATAAAAAATATTATGCGTGATCATACGATCAACTTCCTCTGTAATTATTATTTTAACAGAATCATACTCCAAGCCTTGCGCTTTATGTATAGATATAGCATATGCAATTTGGAATGGCACATCTGTCTCATATGAAAAATCTGCATCATCATTATCAGAATCTTTTTTTAATGAATAAAATCTAATGACAGATTTTCCTGGTGTAATAGATTCCAATAGCTCAATATCCCATTCCATAACATCAAGTTCTGTAAGGATCTTATCAATTTCAAGTGTAAACCATATCTTATCTTCAGACTCTTTTTTTATTTCTATAATAGTACCTTTTAAATTATTATACAATAATGGCACAAACCTATCTGACTCATTAAAAAGGATTGGATCCCCCACTTTGTATGTCCACATTCCCCATCTCACTGCAGGATTAGGATTGTTCTCTTGAAGGAACCGATTTATATTGTTAATTCCATACAGTCCATCATAATTCAAGCAAAGTATTATTTCCTCTTCCGACTTCTTATCAAAAACTGAAGCCCCCAGATTAGATGCATACCTGTTCGCAACAATATGTTCCGTCAAATCTTCATCAAGCTTTCTAACCTTTTTCCACAAGGTTAATAAATCTTCATCCTTGGTTCTATATGGAGTTTCTAACTCGTACCATGCATATCTTGGAATAAAATACTTTGCCATTGAAAACCAATTACCAAAATCAATAGATTCTATCTGGTATGTATCTCCTACTAAAAGCATAACTTTACAATTTATCTTTCTTAAAACATCAGCCATATCTGAATTACTGACCATACTACACTCGTCCATTATCAAAATGTCGACATCTACTGGCACATTTTTCGTCAGAATATACTTACGAATAGTCATAAATTTACAATTTTGTGCCATCACATTTCGCCTTAGATTTTCAACTGCTGGATTAGTATTTGCAAGATATAATTTAGAATGTGAATCAAGGAACTGTGATACCTGATTAATCATATAGGTCTTTCCTGTTCCTGCAGCTCCATAAATCATTGCAACATGCGTTCTTTCAAACAGTCTTTGTAAAATCGCCTTTTTTTCTTCACTATCGATAGCCTGATTTTCATCCATCCATGCAGAAATAGCATTTGTATATCCCAATATACCTGATTCGGACACTCTCATCAGCTCTTCTATAATATACTTCGTATTATCAAAAGCCCCTTTCACATAAACACTCTGTCCAAATTTTGCAAGCTTTCGTCCTTCATGTTTTTTTATATGAATATTTCTGTTAAATGTATCTATAGCTGCATCTATGTCATTTGTGAACCCTTCTAACTCTTTTATAGGTGTATAAAGTTTAGAATTAGTATTCATATTGTTCTTAATATACTTAGCCATAAACTCGTGCTCTCTCCCTGACTGATCAATACTTTCAAATAGATCTATAGTTTCAGGATTATGACGAATCAACGATGTTGCAAATGGCATTTCATCAAAAGGAATGCATCCCCATTTAAGTCTAAGACCTGAAAGTACACTATTGTAATCTTTGTCCTTCTGCAACTTAAGAACTTTATTATTCATAGTATGAAGCAAGTATCTAATAACATTACTTCCTGGCTTTCCCGCCAAAATCAAACAACGTGCACTATCCAAAACCGGCTCAAAATGTTTTGCCTTACTCCGCCCAAACATTACATTCTTATACCTTATATAGTCACTCTCTGATGATAAAACAACATCCAGCAGACTTGCCCCAGAATAAGACAAATATTTCATCATACCTATATACTCTGCGCTCCCTGTTGTCATTCGTATTTTTTCATCAAACAGATCAGCAAAATTATTAAATTCACATGGCCTAATAGATACAGAGAATTCAGTCAAAATATTAACTGGCATTTTTTTGCCATTTACCTCAATATCTTCATAAAAAATTGCAGCTTTTATTGCATAATGCGATGGTAGCATATTTTCAGAGTAAACAATAAATCTATCAAATTTACTTGTAGAGTCATACGCAGGTGTAAGTACCATTTCATAATATGGAACTCCATCAACAATAAATGGAATAACCTTATGTACATACATCCTTTCAGTTCGACTGTAATCGACGAAATTTCTTTTTTCTTTCAACAATTCCGCTATTTTTTCACGGAATTCTTCTACTGTTCTATCTGTATTAAGTGGAAATTTTTCCAAATTTGATAATAACTCCATTCCATATTCATACTTAGCAAAATTTCTAATCATCGCAAAAAACTGATAATATTTTATCATCAGCCTCTCGGCGCCCTCATTATCTGGTGTGTAATGAGATTTTGATTCTTGCAGAAATGAATGAAATTTTCTCAAAAACAAATATTTATTATCTTCTTTGAGATATGCCAATGCTCTTGGCACAGTATCTCGATTAATAGCAATTTCTTTTCCTCCACCATAAGCTCTCACCGCAATATGCTCAACAAGGTTTCTAGATTGGGCTAATAAATTTTGAGATATGATGTCCCTTGTAACCATTGTGCTATCCAGCATATTCAAATTTTCACATATCACATTATCGATGTCATATATCTTTTCTTCAATTTTCAACATAACTACTATGCATCCCCCTTTTTATTTATACATATATAGATATGTCGTATATTTTATATGAAATTCAGCGCAGAAACAATATATATATGTCATTTTTTGCAATCTGAGATGTATTTTTTGTAGTATTTTTCTAGTTTTGTCACATTTTTGCAATCTTATCTTGAAGCAACTAAGAAAAGGACACTTCCGTTACGGAACTGGGGACAGGTTTATAGGGAGTTAAGTATAATATGCGAAAGTCAACTCCCGAAGTAAAGTTCAAAGCTTGTTTTACAGATGGTTTTATTCACCTGCCTTTAACATGCTCCCAACAACACTGTTATATATAAAACAATGGCTGTGAAAAAACTCGATTGAGTTTTTTCACAGCCCATTTTTATGCTCATCAATATTATTTATCTGTCTCTGCAAATTCCAACTTAACCTATCTCCAATAATTCCTTCCAATTATCAGTAAATCCCATTGTCCTTACATCTATTTTTTCATACTTCTCTATTAATGCTTCTATTTGGTCTACATATAAATTCCAGTGATTTTAAATTCTCCACCTGCTCATCAATTGACATTGATGGTTGATGTTGTTTCAGTTCCCCCATATATTTTCTCCTTAAAATTAAAAGACCCAACGTGGTCCGCATCGTTGAGAGGCGTGTTGGGTACTGTTGATATTAGTATATGCGATTTTCATAAAAAAACAATGTTTTTTTCAAGTATTTGCGTTATCCCAAATTATCATAGTTATTGCTACCCATAGTTTTACGAAGATCCATTCAGAGCCAGAATGCATCTCTCAGCTCCTCGACCTCATCATACGGAAAACACTCGGCAGCCCTTTCGTTTTCTTCCAGATAATTGATAATCTCTCCTGCCAATTCAATCCCCTTCCGACTGTGTATCACGCCACCGTTCTCTTTCTGAACGCTCTCTTCAACTTTTCTTGCCACCCACACCTGGTCATATATTTCCAGCTGAGTAATTATTTTTCTTACGCCAGAATGATAAACCAATTCATTACTTTCCGTCGGCTCGCCGAGTGCGCCATAGAGAGCGTAAAGCTGACGCATAATGCCATCGTCATTCAAATCCATCGGCACATATATTCTCACATTGTCATCTGGTAGAATCCCACCCTCAGACTTTTTCTTTCCAGTGACTGCTTTCTCCATCTCGTCTTCCGTTTCATATGGTACTTTCACAGCCAATTAAGGGTCATTGACATAGAGCATTTCTTCCGGTATTTGATGGATATCTAATTTGTGGTGCATATAAATCACGCTCCTTTATCGAAGTGGTAAACTTTTTCGCTAGCAGCCGAGTTTTCACGAAGAAATCTCAAACGTGCAAATGCAAATGTTCGTCTGCACCTGGCACCTCTAGTGTCCTCTGTCGCACAAGAATATTCAATTGCTGATTCAATCGGTTTAAACAAAACAAACTAAACCAATCCTAAACCGATTAATCTTTTAATATCCAGTTAGCTTTACGTTGGTTTTCTCCATACTTTTCAATAACATTCTTATTTTTTAAGACCGTTAATAATGTTCCGTCCGCACCATAGATACGTCACATAATACTTGGAGCGGCTGTGAACAAATAGTCAAAATCAGAATTTCCCAACAAAAGCATTGCAGCATTTGTAACCTTGCCACCTATTAACAACTTCATCTTCGTCAAAAACTGTTCATCTGACATACCATCAACTTCTTTAGAAATGAGCTCTTGTGCCATGAGCTATTTTATTTAGTTAGTGTCCAACTTCATTATACAATCGGCGAATATATATTTTTCGACATTGATAACTCCATTATAGCAATCGTTATATGTATTCTAATTTCTACAACATTGCAGACTCTGCCAACTGCCAGCACACTAAACACATGCTTTTATTTTCAAATGATATTTCCATATACAATGCAGTCGCACCTTCTGGTTTCACCATTCCGCTAAATTGTGTAGAACGGGGATTTTCATAATCTATAGCAAAATCACAGTACTGCCTAAATATCACCTGTTCAGATCGTTTCCAAATAAACTCTGCATGAGCACGTACCAATAACTGCTCATCGCCATCTTTATACCTGCGAATATAATATTTTTTATCCTTCGTATCTGAATACACTACACCAATTTTATCTCCATAATAATTACATTGTTCTATAAATAGTCCATTACATTCAAAACAGCTACGATCAACTTTTATACGATTTCTGTATTTTACAAACAAGTTGTAATCTACACAACGCAGTTTATTCAGCAAAGACTGACGTTCTATATCATTTCTACAAACTATACAGCAGAGTGTATCTTCAATAGGGAATTCCCCAGGGTACACAATTTCTGCCTGTCTATATTTCTTTTCCAGATTCGGATTCTCCATGTAACCAGTCTTATATATTTGTTGAAAATTCAAGTTAGCAAAGGCTTCCACTCCGTTCTGCAGTTGGTCTCCAAATCCGGCTAGAGATTTCTCTGAAAACATAGTTCCTTTCTTTTTCAAAACAGATGCTAGATCAAACAAAAAAAATACAGGAACTGGTACATTAGCCTCCTGATCACGGCAATATCTTAGTCGAACATGTTTATATCCCTCATTATGATACTGTGTAGGCGTATGTGGTCTGAAATACATTCTCACATATGACTCAATATCTGAATTGGTCATATTGATTACCTGCATACTTGCATTATCATTACTCATATTTCCATATATCTCAGCGTCAATCCTGCTATATAAACAACCATCGCGAAGAATATTAACAGCATTTGACATATCAGTATAATGAAATGCAAATTCCGCCCACCATTTATTCAAATAATTCTGTGCGATAATCTCCTCATATGTCATTACTTATCCCCCTTAACCAGAAAAGCTTGTCCCTTCCATGAATTCAACTGATATCCCTTTTTTAAACCAGCTTTCATGTTATCATCTATATTTACTTCATCCAGATATCCCATATGAGCTAATAAGATATAAAAAAGGTCATGAATCTTATTATCATCCGTAGCAAAAACCCTCTTTTCACTTATTTTATCCCAAATAGCTCGGGCATCCTCATCGCTAAGTTTCAATGTTTCCTCGCCATTCTCAAATATTAGAAAATCTTCAGCGTTCCAACTTGCCGTCCACTTCATTCCTTCTACTTCAAATGTTATAGGAACCAATGCACTGCTATATGATATATCATCTTTCACACCAGCAAATGACATATCTTTTGCATTTTGTCTCAACCACTTTGTCATTTCCACTGTTTTCTTATGCTCTGGCAGCTGCTTGTCTAACGGTCGTAAATATACATACACATCTATTGGTAAATCATTAAGATATTTCTCCATGACAATCTTAACATCATCCCAGTTTAATTCACCGTTCCCACACCCTAGCTTAGGAAAAGCTATAGATGAAATATTGTAATCTGCGTATTTCTTTACAAATGAAGCAAGACCTTTCTCTATATACTCGATTTTTGAAGGATTTCGCCAATTTTCTTTAGTTGGGAATTGCAAAAGCCAATGATCCTGCTCATACCATAGCATCAGTCGACCTATTGTAAGTTTATGTTCGTCACACATCTTTTTATACTGTTTAAACATTTCCGGATATCTTTTTTTAAATTCCAAAGCAATTCCTTTTCCCATAACCCCCACGGTATTCACCGTATTAACCAGTACCTGTGCCGGACTATTGAATAAATCACCTTCTATATATGTTATCATACTTCACCATTCCTAACTTTTGAATATATATGCACTATAACACATTTTCCCTCACCAAGTATATTAATTACAGACTTTCATTTCCTGAAAAGCTTTTCTTGCCTCCTCAAATCTTTTGAATTTAGTATCCCATTCCATGCTTTTATCAGATTTATTTATAACATCATCAAATGATATGTCGTCAAAATATGTAATATCATCATGGCTAAAATATTTTTTACAATATGAATTGAACAGTGCTACAACATTGCATTGGCATACTTCTGCCTCAAATTGAGGGTCATTTATATTTACTATACATCGTTTCTCCAGCTCCAACAAGTTGCTTGCATATGCTGGTTTAGATCCTTCTGTCTATCAGTCTGGAAACTTTCAGGCTAATTTGCTTATATCTGGTAGTCCACAATACTTTTGTACAGCAGCCTGTTTTGTAAATCCGGCGCCAACCCACGTTCGATTAGGAGTGTCAATACAAACTCATCTGATTATATCTTGGATAAATTTATATAATTTGTAATCACTCATAAATACCAGGACATCCTTTCAAAAAATTACATATATCCAAATAATTATTTCGAGTAGATTCTACAGAATAATCCAGGTTCAGAATTTTCTTGCACCTTTCTACTAATTCATCTGTTTTTATGTTAGATAATTTTCCGCACTTTATCATCATTAAAATAATCTTTACATAGCCTCTATATTTATTAAATTTTCGATAGTCAAAAGTGTCACATTGTTTTACACTTCCCCAGCTTGTTACATAGTAATACAACTGTTTCTCCATTTGTTCTAGGATATCATCTATTTTATTTGAGTTTATAATCATATCCATAATATCTTCACTCATTTCAAACATTTCTTCACTTCCTGCAATAGTCGTAAAAATCTCCCACCATTCACTAAACTGTTTATTAGAAAATATTTTTTTTAGAAGTTCATCATTTTTTTTATACTTTCCTAGAGGAATTACAATTGACAAGAAGCGATTTTTATTGAGAAATACATATTCTTGAAGATCCTCCTTAGAATATTTCAACTCAAACGAATCTAAATTGACAAATAAATAGATTTCTATATATATATTATTTATCCAATCATATTCATTAACATTATTTTTTTGAAAAACCTTTGCCATTAAAACATCAATGCACTCCATCCCTTCATAATCATTCGTATGTATGCATTCCTCCAAATAATTTATAATACTTACAAATACTTCCTTCCTATCATCGTATTGTAGCAAAATGTATTGTTTATAAAATATATCAATTTCTTCTTCATAATCTTTTTGATCCGTAAACTTGATAATTTTCTTAAACTTATTTATTAACATTTCAACCGTCCCATTTATTACTAATAATGGCTTGACATAAGTAATAAAATCCCATAAGTCTTCAACTGTTGCAGAAGAAACATCTCTTTTTTTATTATGTACACAGGAATTTCTCAAATTCTTTTTTTGGCTGAATTCAACCCTAACACTATCTGTTAACTTAAATATATTAGTTTCTTTTCCTTCATTAATAAAGTTCCATGTATTTTCTTCCCATTTATCATCTAAATTCAAATCGTTGATTTTCTTTTTCCATATGGCCTTCTTATCATTGTCCGTTTTTCCTTTAATTTTTTCGAGAAAAGGAATTGGTATTCCGTGATAGCCAATAATTATCTCTTTAATATAATTTATCAAGGCTAAATAAGAATACAAATATGCTGCTTTGTATGCTTCTATTTGAAAACACTTTATTGATTGAACAAAAAGCTCATCCTCTTCGTACTCATTTTCAATCAACCACTGCTTAAATTTCTTTATTTCCATTTACTATATCCCCCTTTTATTTTATTATAAATTCATTGTTGTTTGTCCAATTATCTCTGCCATGCTGTATCGTAATGGATTATCTCTCCCTTTTAATATTGGGAAATTCTTCACTTTTAAATAGTGATAATACTCCTCTTGTGTTTCGTCGCTATCCCCTTATCATTTTGTACACAATTAAATTGTTCCCCTGTTAAACCACATTTTCCACCTAATTCTGTTGCTGATAACCACATACCAATACCATTCTCCAACAAATACTGGAAGAATAAGAAACTTCACCTTAAGTGAATATGTAGAAAACTCCATCTCAAAAACGCCGCAAATTCTGTCTCCACATGTTCATAGCGTAAACGGTAAACCACTCGTAGGCATAAAAAAACTCTTATACACTTTTCTTTCCTAACCTAATGCCTTTATTCTTAACTGCCTCTATCTTTTTTCCCATATATATGTTCAATTCCAGAAACATGAAAAATCTCAGATGTATCTTAAAAAAACAATTTGACTTTTTGTCCATCTGTTAATTCAAACACCCAAAATCGCTTACAAAGATATTGTTCATAAAAATTCACCATGAGTATAAGCGATATGTCAGTTATTTCTGGTATATATTGAATATTTATCAAATCCGGTACTGTTAACATTTTCTTCTCCATATACGAATAAAGGCTCAGTTCAATTGAACCGAGCCCTAAGTCCTAAATAAGGATAGCGACAACATATCACCTATTGCCGAGCATTCATGGTATATTTATTGTCCCCCACTAGGGAAAGAGGTGCTATCCGTATCCTCTCAAAGAATTTCTTCTTTCACCTATATTATATGTAAGATTTTAAAATGTATCAAGTCTTTTTTCTTTAACTCCAATAATTCATTCACTTCGGAATCACTTGCACACGGCAACTCTTATTGCCCCTATCTTTAAGCAACGCATCCATGTAGACTCATAGTCTTCCAAATACAATCACTTTTTCCACTTAGAAATACATTCATCTATACTTGGATATAATTGATAGTTACTACAACCTAGCTCTTTCATCACAATTTCTTTCCATTCCTTATCCGTATTCCCGAAATAAGAAATATGCCATTTCGCATCTTCTGTTCTGGGAGCAACCTTTACGGAATCCAGTTCCGTCTTTGTTGGGTTACCAATCATCTTCAGGAATTCTTTGCTATATTGCTCGTTTCTCGCAGCTTGTTCCCTTTGCTGCCATCTTTCCATGGCATTTGCGGCATTTTCATTCGCTGTATTGTGATATCCAATCTCGTCAATTATGAACTGTATTCGCTGATTCAGTTCATCCAGCTCATCCAATTCATCTTCTGCCTCAAGTTCACCTGATTCTTCTTCCGCATTGTCCAAGGACGGCACTTTACTGCATCTCATCAGGAAATCAAAATACTCAATATCCACAGGACTCATCGACTGTCCCAAGACATAGATGTCTTTAATCTCCTCACACATTACATCATTCATTGCTAGGAACATGCACAGGATCTGGATATTGTCCTGGCAGTGCTTATCTGTTTCATATAAGATTTCATCCACCAAATACAATCCCCCAAAGCGTCCTCCCATTGTTGCAAGCAGCGTTTCCGGTTCCTGCGGATGTCGATTGTGTCCAAAAACAATAGATTTTTTGTCTGTGGCCTCACCGTGTATATGAAATTCTCTCATTTCGTCGACGCCAAAGCGTTTTCGTAGCGTATCTGTATAGTTAAAATTGATGAACACACAGTTATCTCCAAACTGATACCCTGCATCTTCCTTTGTGATAGAAATTGTGGCAATCCATCCACAAAAAGCCTCTGTTAAAATTCTTTTCGCATTACGAAGTGACCTCCGCATGTCTTTTAGATCACTTCTCTCTTTTCCAAAGAAAAGATTAAGTCGTTCTGCATCAATATCAGCCAATGAATTTTCAAAATCATTCCAAAATTCATTATCAAGTTCCCTAGGTTCAAATGGGTCTCCATAAATCAACTCTACATCTGACCATTCTTCGACCGTACCGTCGGGACTGACATACTTGCGCTTTTTGATATGGAACTTTTTCAAAATTTCATCCAAGTGTTCATGGTAATATGTCTGAAAGTCCGCATAAGATGTATTCAGCCCTTGCCACCTGTCAAATCCGTTTCCAATAACTATGATCGTATCTATTGGGGATAGGCTTTCAGTTGTTTTCTTCTTTTTTCTGAAAATCATCTCATTCACTTCTTTCCAAATGTACTGTATGTAATAAAAATGCCCTACTTCTATTTCTTTCTCCTAACAAAAGAGGCCTCACTCTCACGAATGAAGTCCCGAACCATTTGAACTTGACCTTATTTCAGTTGCATACACACCAAAAATAATCATATTTTTATAATATCAGTTTCTATACACCTAACAGAGTTTTCATGAAATTTCCTAAGCCCTATTAGCACGGATATTCACGGAATATTCACTGGCATCTCAAATATCCATACTTATTCACTCTACCCACGAATATTTTTTACACAGAACTCTTTATCGAACACTTAGCTTAATGGGTATTGCCTCTTACCCAAAGCCAATCATAAAGTCTTCTCCAAGGATAAAGCACAATCAGGCCACATATCAGTTTTTACTTTCTCAAACCTATACTTTTGTTTTACATTTGGATATTTTTCTGAATCAACCTTACTTATAAACATTTCATATGGCCGCGCGCAGGTCTTATATGGCGGATAAAGTCCCTGATATATAACTAAGCGCTCATTATTTTCACTATGAATTGCAAATGCAATTATTCTATAAATATACATTGAAGAATTATCTGTCACAAATTCCCGTTTAAAATGTCTAACTATATCTCCTATGTCAAAATGTCTTTCCTCAACCATTCCCATTCTCCTCACTTTGTTAACATAACTGTATTTTCCACATCTTCCCATAAATCCTCAAAATACTCGCTGTAAATATCAAAGCCTTTCTTGCCTTTTTTAAATTTATACGTGATTGTTTGTTGACTTCCATAATGATACCAGTATGGTCCAATGTAAATCTCATCATCTACGCGCCAATAAAAATCCAAAGTCATACATTTGTAACCTTTAACAAGTACTTTGCCATCATAATTACGCGAATTCAATTGATTAGCCCATCTAACCAATTGAATTATACTATTTAAAATTTGGCCATTTGTCTCCTGCTCTTCTACCTCTCGTTGCTTCAAAAATAAATTGTTTTCCTCTGGATTCATTGTCAGTATTCTGATATTTACTCCTCTTTTTAAAACCTTCTCTACTTTTTTTTACTCCTTGAACGAAAAGCTTTCAATCCAAAAGCTACCGCATCAATTTGCACTTTCGCTTTATCCAATTCCGGATCAGATTCTTGATTTTTTTCAGCTCTGGTTTCATATATTTTCTCCAATCCCCATTTTTCCAAAGGATTTACTTTCCTATCTTCTATTAATAATACTTGAGCTAAAATAACAATACCAGATGCAAGTAACGAACACCCAATACTAATCCAAATACTACGGTCAGTTTTTAACCAAAATAAATCAATAAGAATTGCTACTACGCCTCCAATAATAATTACTAATCCTGCTATTATAGATTTTAAATCATTTCTTTCCTCCACGCCATCACCTCCTATTTATTTTACTAATTCATCCATGTAAGCTATTACCCCGCAACTGTCTTAACTATCTAATTATATAAACTATTATATATCTTTGCAGCATATGAGTCTGTCATACCAGCAATCTGATTACATATAGTTCTCATTAATGTAAATTTATCCTCTATATTTAACTTGTCGCCCTTAACTAAATTATAAAATCTCGATCTTAATTCTCCAATTCCATTATTTCTAATTATCTCCTGAATATCGTTAGATTCCAGTTTTTTAGTATTCAAATAAAACTCTATAATACAATGATCTGGCAATTGAGATGGAGTTTTATATAATGCTGCGAATATCTTTCTAATAATATACTGTCCGCGTGCATCAGATTTTTGAATATCATAAGAAGATAGTACTCTAGTTGAAATACTGTTTTCAAACTCTTTCATTGCATTTTTAAATAGTGTTTCATCCCCTACATAATCATATGAGATAATCCGCTCCACATCTGGTTGTGGATTATTCAATAAGAAATAAGAAAATTTCTTCTCATTTAAATTATTATCGACAATAAACTTGTTCATATTATATATTGAACATCTTATTATTCGAGTAACAAACAGATTAACAAGTAACCTTGAAAGTAAAGTTATGCTAGTCTCTTCGTCATATGTATTTTTTATTTCTCTTAAAATTTTTCTTTCACTGGAGCGAAAAAACGATCTAAAGCAATTAGTGATCTGTTTTACAACTTCTTCCTTTGATAGAAGTTTTCCTCTTATTGCATCCTCTATGTCATGATGTCTCTGTGCAATTTCATCTGCCTCTTTTACAACATAAGCTTCAAATGACCATGCAAAATTATCACTATTAGGAAGTTTCATATATTTATCATATTGTGCATAATAACTTAAAGATTCTTTTATAGGGTCATTCTTATACTCCTTTGATGAATGTGCCGCCATACCATACAATGTAAAATTGGTCAAATCTAACCCTGTATCACCATAATCCTTTTCCTGCGACAATGCTACACATACACTCTGTAAATTATGCTTAAAGCCATAAAACTTTTTATATTCTCCATTTCTAATATTCTCGTATGGAGAGTCAATAACATCCTTCTTCTTTGTCGGCGTCATTATTTGATGCAACATTCTCTCGCCTGCATGTCCAAAAGGTGTATGTCCTATATCATGTCCCAACGCCATCCCCTCTGTTAAATCTACGTCCAATCTCAGTTCAAGTGCAATTGTCTTTGCAATCTGTGCAACTTCTAAAGTATGTGTCAATCTTGTTCTTTTATGATCGTCACTTCCCGATAAATACACCTGAGTTTTACCAGATAGACGCCTAAACGCCTTACAATATAATATCCGATCTCTATCTCTCATAAATTCCGAGCGATACTGCTGCCTATCTTGTATTTTTGACGGACGAATTGCTAACTTCTTAGGTGCTTTTAATGAATACATAACCTTTTTCTTGTTTTCCCAGTTTTCATTTTTCATCTTTATTCCCCTCCATTTTTCTTTTTTTACAATGAATGAACATTTGTCTACAAATTGCACTTTATCATTTATCTTAATATGTACTTTGATAGTCAATATTATATCATATAGCTTTTTTCAAATCCATATTGTATAGTAAAACGCAATATATGTTTTATCCCCAATAACTACTAATTGCCAGTCCTTATGGGCTGGCAACCACAAATAGCCTTCTTTCAGTAAACAATAACCTTTGCTTAAGCCCTATATTATCTCAATTTATCATCTAATTTATCAAAATATTTACCCATTCCGTTTCTCCTAAACAATTAGTAATTAGATAGCCCGCCTAGTTATAGTGGGACATCCCAACAACATCATCATCAATGATCAGGTGCGCACGCTGCACAAAATCCACCATTATCTCCATCAATTATTATTTTTCTTCCACACTTCTAAATAAAATCCCCATAAGCATCAATTGTTCTTGTACTTACACCTAATGCAATTAATGTCAACGACATGAAAGAGATACCACTATAGGTGGGGAATTGAAGTTTCCTTCCTCTATCTAAAACACGCAAATGGATAGTAATCTGTCTATTTGTCATGCTTAAAAATTCTGTTTTGTACATTTGGCTTGTAATCATCCACTCTACCCACGAGTGTTTTTCACACATAACACTTTATCGAACACTTAGCTTAATGGCATTGCCTCTTACTTATTGACTCTAGTTAATATATATGTTAACCTAATATATAGACAGTTGTAAGATTTTGATACAGTTTATAAATATACTAAGTCACAAACCCATAATAAATTAATACAAAAGGAGATGCATACTATGGATATAAAATATACACCAATTTTGAGATGGAAAACTGGGGAGAGAAAATGTCTTGAAAATCTTCCTTCTGAAATATCAAGTCAAATTATTCCATTTATTGAGGTTGCTCCTCCTACAGTTTCCTCAACAACCACAGACGAATCTGCCTACGAAAAAAAATTTAAAAAATTGATATCATCTTTCAACATAAGTTGGGAGGATAAATTATTCTATTTATATTTATCAGCCAGTTGGTACGCAGACGTTTATAACCCTGACGAATATTTTGATATATACAGAAATTTATTCACACTCATACATCATCCAGGAGCTATACCAGCTTTTGACATCAATGATGAAATCAATATCAGCCATGCGGCAAGTTTAGAAAATACAAATGGAATTTGCTTAAGGATACGCGTGAACGACTTTGAATCGATAGGTCAAACTCTGCATGATTATATTGAAAATTCTTGGATTATTCCCGAAGAAACGGATCTGTTACTTGACTTAACTTACATCGACGATGAGATATATCCTAAAAAAGCAGCATTAACAACAGCAATATCTGATATTCCTAATTTATCTAATTACAGGCGTGTTATTGTTGCCAGTTGTTCATTCCCTAAGGATATATCAAGCCTTACATCAAATTGCATAAGCGAGCGCAAACGTGCAGAATTAGCAATACATCAAATATCCCTGAATTTACAACGTAATTTTACTTTTAATTATGTATATGCTGACTATGGACCTATGAACTTAAATGAAACACCTTACGTAATTGGCATGTCTCCTACTTTTAAAATTAAATATTCTACCGAGGAAAAATATCTAATCTATAAAGGACTTCCTCTCAAAAAAGGCGGGCTCGACTTAACAAATATAGTAACTGCATGTAAACAGCTCATAAACCACCCTCTTTATTCTGGTAAGTCATTCTCATATGGAGATGGCATAATAGATTCGATAGCTAACGGAACATATAGCAAGGGAGGGAATCTCACCAATTGGGTCGAATATAGTTTTAATCACCATATTACCTTGATCGTCTCTTTAATGTAAAAAACGGAGAGATTAGAATAAATATATCTAATCTCTCCAATTCTCTCTATATTTAATAGTTTCTCGTGTATAATCTCTTATTTGTTTTAAAGAAAATTTCTCCAGTATTATTTGACGCAATATTCTTCTATTTTTTCCAGATATTCCTTTTACTCCAGCCTTTTTCAATAGTGAAATAAGTTCTTCTTTCCATAATAATTCAAGTAAAGAAATAGCTTCTATGTTTTTATTTATTTTAGCATTTCGTTTCTTTCTAATTCTATATTCTCCTTTGGATTCACAAACTATGTATATTCCCCAATATTCAGGAATATATTCTTCTATTTTATCTTTAAACTTCTCTCCTACCACAATTGAAACCATATCAAACGTCTTATCATAGCATTTTTGTTGTAACGGAAGTCGTTCTAATGTATCTGCATCACTTTTAATCTCGTATCCACACAGTTTTCCATTTGCAACCGCAACATCAACTCTTGCTTCCCCATCACAAACAGCCAATTCCTCTACAATTCTATAATCATGTTTGGCATTTATTTTATTCAATTCATCAATCAAGGTTGTTCTTATATCATTGTCTTTCAACAAAGCACAATCCCCCTATACATTTCCTGACATATTTGAACTAGCAATTAAAAAGTATACCACTTTATATAATAATTCTCAAATAACTTTTATTTATCGAGCAAATGCCAAAGTTACTGTCAAGGAAGACTTTGGCAGACATGCTATACTCTGTATGAGTAAACTAGCATATTAAGGAGTCTTGCCCGTATGGACATGCGTTTTCTCCGTCTACTGAATTGGCAATATCTCCACACAATAATATTACTCTGGAACATCCAATATATTTACTACTTAAATAACTTAGCTTTTCTGCCCTTGTAACGCAATAATCATATTCTGATTTTATTGTTTCAAAACAAACATTCGCACTTGATTATTGAACTTCAAAACTGCTATTAGCCATCACATTTTTTTCCAATTCCACTTTATATGTATCTTCATTGACCTTCACATTATATATAACTCTATTCTCCATTCTCTCCACCGATTTACTCCAACATCATAACATTGACCTATTGTGCGCTTTTCTGCAATATTTTTCTAATTCTATCAATACAACTTCTTTATACTCCATTAACATTCTACCATACAATTCTTTTTTATACTATGTCTTTAGTATTCAAAATCAATGTGTATCTTGAATATTGTGTTTTTCTATGTCAATATATAATTCCTCATAACAACCAATTGCCAGCCCCTTAAATCGCTCCTATAAATGCAGTAATAAAGAACTTAGCCTTAATCGGATCACCTGGAACCTCAGTCTCAATAACTCCGCATATACTTGCTGATAACAAATACAACATGATTAAATCCTGCCTCTATAGTATAATGAATTACATATCAAGTAACTTTCTTTCAATTTCTAATACATTGGGGAATATAAGTTTTGCGCCTTTCCTCTGTAGCGCCAACACTTTGCTTGCTTTTTCTTTTAAATCTTTTTCCAATATACCGGTCACACGAACCGGTACATTTGACCTTGCATCAAAATATTCATTTTTCATATATTTTGATGTAATAGGACACATATTTTGAATAAGGAACGCTTTTTCATGACCGAGCACCTCGCCAAAAACTATGGTATCACAGCGCTTATATTTTTGTATTTTGCTGTTATAGATCTTTTTAAACTTTGATACCTGAGATGAAAATGGAATCATCCAATATATTCCTGTAGAATTATCTTTGAATGTATAAAAACAAGGTCTATCATGCACCTGCCCATTTACTGTCTCTTTATTCTTCATAAGATATTGATCTGGAAAATCCATAAAATAACTATCATCTATGTAATAAAAATGTCCTACTTCCATTTATTTCTCCTAACAAAAAGAGACCTCACTCTCACGAATGAAGTCTCGAAACATTTGAACTCGACCTTTTATAAGTCGCATATCGAGTAGCGACAAACATTTGAACTCGACCTTATTTTAGTTGCGTATCGAGTAGCAACAAACATTTGCAGTAAATACCTACTGTAATTAAAGTATATATTCAAATGCTCTTGCTGTCAATATGCTAGCCTCGAGTTTGAAGACAGCACGCTGCTGTATTATAAGTATATGCTTCTCCACTTCTCTACATTCAAAATTCATTATTTCTTCGCCATCATCTTCATATATGAAATCAGATGCTCCCTGTCTTCAAAATCCATCTTGCTAAATGTATCTATAACCCATCGTTCTTCAGTATCCTTAGGAATAACCACATAGTCCATAGCCCGTCCTCTCTTGCTATCCTCTGTAACACCAGATAGCAGATATTCTGGTGTTACATCCAGAGCTGCACATATAAGCAATATTTTATCTGAACCCGGATTCGTATTCTTCTTCCGCCAATCACTGATCGTTGTGGTCGCTATCCCAGTTCTAATTGAAAACTCTTTCTGTGACATTCCTTTTTGATCCAATAATTCAAAGATTCGTTGTCCTACTGTCATGCCCTATCTTCCTCCCCAAAGATCAATATCGTTATTTACGGATAATATCATACAAAACAAATTCGCACAACCCCTGTTGACGTATTTTTTTAAATTCTTTATACTCCTGTACCACAATCTATAATTATATGTTTATTTTATATCTGTTTCTATGCAAAAGCCATAATTTGACGAAGAATTCTAAAACGTGCCAGTGCAAATGTTCACAGAATGTTCACCTGCACCAGGAACCTCCAGTCGTATATTCAGAACCTTTAAAAACATCTTAATGGTGATTCTTTCCTGCACATCTTATATATGGGTCTTCCCTTATATTTGGACCGACATGGTAAACTTTTTCAGTAGCAGATGGTAAACTAATTCGCTAGCGGAGTGGTAAACTTTTTCGCTAGCGGCTGAGTTTTCGCGAAGGAATCTCAAGCGTCCAAGTACAAATGTTCGTCTGCACCTGGCACATCAGATCTTTCTGATTATAATCTAACATTTAATTGTTGATATACTTTTTGCTGAACAGCCCAATAAGCAGTTTCTTCATCTGTCCCATATGCTTTTATCTGCACTCCATCTACATAAGTAATTGCCCAAACTATCTTCTTCTCATATTTATACGATACATTATATATCTTCCCAGCTTCTTCAAAATAGGATTTATCTATCATGCTTATCTTCCCCCATCTCGCACATTTTTTTATATAAATCAAGTGCATCCCATTGGCTAATATTGGTAATCTTTTCTATAACATCATAATACGGATAAACTCCACCTTTTTTTGAATCCGTCTCATCTATAAAATCTATGTATCTCAATGCTTTTACCAATTGTCCATGATTATCATACTTCTTGTTTTTAAACTCATCTCCTATATGATATTTAATCATATGCCCATTATATTCAAATTCACCATCATAATACTCTTGTCTTATATTTTTCATGACTCTCCTCACCATCTTTTCACAGAATTTTTATTCGTACCCGACACTCCAGACACTAGATCAGTAAGACAACTAAAGTTGATGCTACGCAACCAAATGCTAAGTTTTTTATCACATCCGAAACGAAACTATTTGTACACCTGTTCCACCAAACTGCACAAATCATTATCAGTACTGATATTCCGCCAATACTTATGTACATAATCCAGTTTACTTTATATGGATTATTGATATGCCGCTTCACATTCAGGCCTCATTTCATATATCTATAAATACCTAAAAACTTGTATAATCTTTATAATATAACCTTCTAATCTACGCTACTTAAGTTTAAACACCCTATAAACATTCGCCCCGGTCCCTATCTCCGGTTCATCATACTCATCAACAACATCTTCATACGATAATAGATCGTAATGAACTGCCATCTCAATACAAGTCCACAATTCATCAAAATCCATGTCTTTATCTTTATTCCGTAAATAAAAGTACATGTCTTCAGCATAGTCATATGCAGTATTTCCATTTGCAGGATACACTTCTTCAGAAATACATTCTTTCAACTTTTGATAGAATTTTGATTGTTGAACGGCTTTCTTATACGAAAAATTCTGTAAGCTTGTCTCGCCTACCTCAAATCTTTCAAATTCTCCCCATGGCTTTCCCCAATACGGAAGCAAGTTATAATAATGTAGTATTGCATTTAACACAATCATAAAATTATATAGTTTTTGAAATTCCTTATCAGTGAGAAAACTATTCTTTTCAACGAAGAAATGTGTTTCTCCGTTTCTCAGCCGTCCTAATAATGCAATCGAATCATCCACAACTATCTTATCGTCAGAATGCTCACCATAATATCCACTAAATAGTTCTTTGACCAACCTCTGTATCTCATTAAATTCAATCGAATAGAACTTTTTCATGTCTTCATCTGCCAGGTTCTCAAAGTAACTATTAAGATCCGCGGCATTATAAAATTCTACCGCCGGATGTCCACCTGCATCACAACCCTTTCTTACGCTGCATACCCTGTGATCATTATTATCAAGCATCAACTGCTTGATAAATAGCTCGACCGCATTGTGTAAGGATGATACAAATTGTTTTCGATATTGTAGTGTAGCCTTTCCGTTTAAAATGAAATTGCTATATTTAATGGACATTGCCCATGATTCAAGTGCATTGTCTTGTAAAATGTGCTTCATTATATTCTCTCTTTCACAAATTATAAAATGTAAAAGTTATTTTAATCGTGCTTATACACTCTTATTTTTTCCAAAAGTTTCTGATTTTATATCTTAGAATCGCCTTTTTTACTTCTCTCTCCACATCAATAGCCTGGCTATTCCTAACCGTTACTGGCAACTTTATATCATCTTCAAATTTATATCGTGCATTATACGTTTTTACAAATAGTTTAACGAACGTCGGATTATACTCTAAATAATCAAGCAACTTCTGCCAGTAGTCTGCCATACATCTCACATCTACATAGTATGAGTCCAACGTTTCTCCCAGTTGTATCATTATGTCTTCACTAGCCGATTCTATGTATTCTTTTGCCAGCTTCTCAATTTCAGGGTATTTGTTTCTGAGATTTGGCAGCCTATTCTTCACATGATTCAAAATCCCCAACAACTTGAAATTAAGGTTAATGAAAAAGCATGATTGAATTGAGTCAATCAGCAAATCATTGCCCTTGTATGATAATGTCAAATTTGCAATATAAATGTCACCTTTATGCTCCCCATAGAAATCAATATATTTCTTTGCATTTTTTTTGCGAAATTCTTCATAATCACAAACTCTATCCCATTTTTCCTTTTCTGGAACTAATGGCATATATTTTTAACTGCTTCAATGCCATCATATATACCTTCAATACATTCGTTACATCTAAAATCCTGCTTCAGCTTTCTCTTGCTATACAACACCTGCCATTTGTAAATAATAATAACAGCAATAATACTGCAAGCTACACCAGAAAAATATGTATTTGTAACAATCTTCTCTACTAACGGAAAGAATGGTAGGCCTACAATTGCTGTAAACACACCAACTTTCCATGCAATTAGAGATAATAGTATCAATGACAGCAACATCAATGAAAACATTACTTTTCTATACATAATTTATCCTTTACTTATAAGCCTTGCTACAGGTATAAGGTCTGTAAAAACGCTCCCAATAATATTCCCACACACAGGGCATTCTACCTCTTCACGTTCACGGTTGCCCTCCCATATAGATCTATCATCATATTCCGAAATGGAACCACATTTATCACAAGTCACTCTATGAATCATATCGTCATGCCTCCTTAATATAAACAGATAATATAAAATCTGACATTGTCATTGCCGCATTTACAAACAGTCTTGCATGATGTTCATCAATCGCTATCCTATTAGTCCCAACTCCATGCGCATCACTGTCCTTGTTTCTCATTTCAGCAATTGAAGATCTCTATTATTTTTTATTACGAATTGATTCGAATAAATCATCCATATTATATCCCTCCCCACTTTGTTTTTCGTAAAATTATCATCAACCACTTGTTTCATTGCATACTTTGGTATTAAACATTATAGCATACTTTCTTTTTTCAATCCACATTGTATAGCAAATCACAACAGGTCTATAATATTACCTATAACCACCAATTGCCAGCCCTTCCGGGCTGGCAATCACATCACATCATATCACATCACATCCATATAAACATCCTATCTACAAATCCCCAAACAAATCCTTCTCATACACACCGTCCTCAATCATCCCCTTAAAGCTCCCCTTAACAGCCTCAACATCCTCCTTATACGTCATACCATACCAGCTATCATTCGTCCGGAGAACCTTAACCGTCATCTTCTTCTCATCCAGAAGTTCTCCTATAAATGTAGGAATAAGGAACTCTGCCTTAAGTGGATCAGTCGGAACCTCCGTCTCAAAGAACTCCGCAAATCCTGCCTCCAACATATCCAAGAATTCCAGTGTCAGTCCCCACATGTTCATGGACACCAGAGACTCCGTATCAATGGCTGTGCCGTCCGTCTCTGCACCGTCCACAGTCTTGACGATATTCTTGGTCTCCACCACCTCTGTCAGATTATTCTGATCGTCCATCTTGCAAATGCCTCTGGTCACACCACCATTATCAGACAATGTATTCTTAAGTACGAATCCAGCCATACATGACTGTCCTCCATTCACCAGATACTCATGAACCAACCTGAAGCCTTCCTTGCCATAATAATCATCTGCATTTATCACGACAAATGGTGTCTTCAGCACGGCTTTAGCTGCAAGCACGGCCTGTCCTGTTCCCCATGGCTTTGTTCTGTCTGTCGGCAGCTCCCCTGGAATATCCTCGATATTCTGGAATGCATAATCAACCGTAACGCCAGATTTCCCGCAAATGGCGGCAATCCGATCACCTATAACAGATCTAAATTCTCTCTCGATATCCTTGCGAATAATAAATACGACATGATTAAATCCTGCCTCTATGGCATCATGAATTGAATAATCCATGATAATGTGATTACCATCATCTACAGGCTCCAGCTGTTTTATTCCTGTTCCAAACCTTGAACCGATTCCTGCCGCCATTATAAGTAAAGTTGTCTCCATTTGTTTTCTCCTCATTAGTAAGTAATAAGTTTATGTTCATCTTTATTATCTACAAATAAACTCAAATAATGATATATACTATTTGTTACTATCGCAACTGCCCCAATTATTTAGTACAGCACAGGCATATTTAAATAAATATATTCATTTGCACCTGACACCTCAGACTGCCTATCACCAGATATTCGTGGACAGCCTTGAAGCCTTCTTTGCCATAGTAATCATCTGCATTGATCACAATGAACGGGGTATCAATCACATTTTTCGCTACAAGCACAGCCTGTCCAGTTCCCCCTCGGTTTTGTACGGCCTGCCTGAAGTTCTCCCGGAATATCATTGATATCCTAGAAAGCATAGTCCACAGTTACATTATGAGAGGAGCAAATAGAGGCAATACGATTACCGATGACCTCTTTGAACTCCTCCTCGATATCCTTGCGAATAATAAAGACCACATGGTTGAAGCCTGCCTCAATCGCATCGTGAATCGAGTAATCCATGATGATATTGTTCACGTCATCAACTGGTTCCAACTGCTTGATTCCTATTCCGAAGCGGCTGCCGATTCCAGCAGCCATGATAAGTAATGTTGTGGTCATTTTTTCCTTTTTCCCTCTATTCTTTTTCTTTTAAACAATCCATTTCCCCACAAATGGAATCCTATTTACAATACTTGTAACAATATAGCCACATACAAAAATCATAGCAGAACAAAAAATGGTATTTATTGCCTGAAAAACTCCTTTTAGATGCCCTCAAATATTATTTTCTCGTAACGAAGCACTCCAGTATATCATCCACATTACTTGAAGTGATTTCTGTTTGGCAGTAATTTATATATGTATCAAAACTGGTGTGCTCAACTTTTGAAAAATCAATTATGCTCAGTTTATTTATAATATCCTCAGAAAATCTTTTCTTGATTACTTTATTACCAACATATATCGAATACGGCGGAACATCCTTTGTGACAATCGCTCTTGCACCAATAACACTACCTTTACCAATAGTTACTCCGGGCATAATAAGCGCATCATATCCAATCCAAACATCATCTTCTATGATAATGGAGTGATTCACGGGGTTATTAGTTTTTTGTTTATAAACTTTTGATTGAAAAGGATATGTAGATATCCTCTTGTAATTATGCTCGCCCCCCCCCATAAAAATAACCTTGGGTCCTATCGAACAGTAGTTTCCAATTTTAATACAAGAATCATCTGCCATTAAAATAGCAGTTATTCCTCCATAAGTACCTTTTCCAACTGAAACCTGAGCAAAGTTAAAAGCATTCACAATACTAGTTTCATTATGAACATTTCTTTTTCTCCACTCTTTTTTCTTTAGCCATAATTTTATTTTATCAAACATAAGTTCATCCCTCAAATAATTCCTTTAATATAAATTGAAATTTTTCTTTTTAACGAGCTATCATACTCTAAGCTTTTATCGTAGAATTTCTTATAATTATTTTTTCCCGATTTTTTCAATTCATTTCCCGCATCCTGTAACGCACTAGCCATAACATGCATCATTTTAGGGTATTTTTTCTGAAAAGATGGATGCTTCTGTAAAATTAAATCACAGGCTTTATAAAGTTTTTCAGGATTACTACTTATAGAATCATTTCCGATTTTATAATCAACCAGTCCATCATCAAGACAATAAATTCGATACTTTTCTGCAATTCTGACCAGCATTTCAAACTCCTGAAAGCGTGGCATCGAAGTATCAAATGGACATTTTTCAAATACTTCTTTTTTTGCTAATAGGCTTTGTGTCCCTATTCCAAACAAGTTTTCGACGGGATTCAAAAAGCCCTCACTTATTGAATCTGGCAATAGCTGAGTTTTTCCATTCGCATAATATTTGACAAGTTTACAAAAAACAAGATCTGCACCTGATGTTTCCATCACCTTTATCTGTTTTTCTAATTTGTCTTGATGCCAAATATCATCGCTATCATGAAAGGCAACAAGTTCTCCTTGCGAGAGCTCAACCCCCTTATTTCTAGCCGCACAAGCTCCTGCATTTTCTTGATAAAAATATTTTAATCTCGGATCCTCAATTTCACGAACCACTTTAGAAGTTTGATCAGTGGAGCCGTCATCAACAACAATTAACTCAATATCCTCATATGTTTGGCCTAAAACACTATTAATCGCTTCTTTTATAATATTTTCTCTGTTATAGGCTGGCATCACTACCGAAATCACACATAATCACCCCTTTACAACAATTTTCTTTACAAATCGTACTGCATCTTTAAAATAACGTGACTTAAAATATGCCAGCAAATATAGAACATTAGGAATTATAACACAAATAACTGCATATATAATAAGCCCCAGAATTCCAGACACATTAACGAAGTTACAAATCTCATAAGTGACAAAGCAAACTATAATTGTAACCACTGCATAAAATACTTCGTCACGCATATAACGCAAAAAGCTTTTTCCTTTGAAATAATTATCAAATACAATCTTTGTACTCCAAGGAAAGCCAATAAATAGAATTGATATTGCTGTCGCAATAACAATTCCAAAAACGCCAAAATTTTTTACAAGGACATAATTCAACGCTATATTGGCAATTGCTTCAACAGACGCTCGGATTCGATCTTTCCACCAAAGGCCTGCGGCATCGGCATACTGACTTTTAATATCTCCAATTGTCCAAACATAAAAATATATGCAAATTGCAATCACGACATCAAATGAAAACATCGCCTTTTCTCCAACCCAAATTCTCATAAAAGGCTGAAAAAGGCAAAGCATACAAACCGTGCACCAACCGCATAGCCACTCATATATAAATGTAAACAAATTTAAATTCTTATAATTTTTTTCTACGCTTTCAATAGCAACGCTGTTACCAACACTCGCACTCATAGAAACCGTAAATACATCCAGGATTCCTCTTACTGAACTCATGACATAATAGTAGTTGCTATATATGCCAACTGGCGTTAACCCCAAAAACATAGATATGAAAATATTATCACATGAATTGCGTGTCACACCGCAAATTTTGTGAATAAGCAATCCCTTTGTTTTTTCAATAATATCTTCCTTATATTTCTTATCGAGCTTTCCGTGGCACTCAAATTGAGGATAATATTTTTTTGCCAGAAATTCACACAGCAAGTTATCCAGCAAAGACATCAACGGTAAAACCACAATAAAGATATAGTACTGCTTCAGGAGAAGCAATCCCACAATCTGGATAAAGCTACTGATGATTTTATTAATCATTGCAACTTTACTAATAATGTCCTGCCTTTGCACAGCTGAAAGCAAAGATTTTTTATAAGCAAATAAGAAATAGCTACAGGACGTATTAAGAAGATAAATTATATAAACAACATATATGTTAACATCGCTCGGACAAGATCCTGAAATCAAGTACTTCAGAAAAGGAATCAGTGCAACACCAATTATCAGCACAATACTACCAATGCAGCGATATATTTTTTTGTAGAACTGGAGCAATGCGCATACAACATCGTTATCATTCTCTGCCAGCGGCTTATACATGCTATAAACAATTGCACTAGAAAATCCCAGTTCCGCTAAGCTCAAGACTTGTAATATAGAAGAAAACAGTCCGTTTATGCCAACATATTCAACCCCCAACACATAAATCAAAACTGTTCTGGTAATAAACGGAAGGAGTATTGTAATGAACTTATTTACAATTCCCCATATAGCATTTCTCCTTGTATTTTTTATTCGATCACTCTTAAGACTCATTTATTTTATCCTTTCGCAAGCATGTCCCCAGTTCGTTATAAAACCGTCTTTATCCTGTTTACTGTAGGGAAACTTATAGGACTGTTTATGAATAATAGTATCTTTTGTAATTTTTTCAAAGAATTCAAGAGTATATCTTTTATTTCTCTCAACAAAAAGACTAAATACTTCCGGATTATTCTCAGGGATCAAATCTATTTCATGTTTCGCGCGTGAAAATTCATCATATGCAACTGCTATTAAATAATCAAACAAAAAATAATCTACAGCCACAGAATGCTTTCTCCAATATTCAATAAGTGCATCTAGAACAAATGAAACAATAATATCATCGGGCTCTGCTTTAAAAAAGTAGGTTGTCCATTTACCCTCTGATATTAATTTTCTCTGATTATATCCATCGGCTTTTTTCTTATTTGAATAAAAAGAACTCGCTCTTATACTTTCAGGAAGCTGATTTGTCATAAAAATTGTGGCATCCATCCAGACTCCTCCATATTTTTTTATTAGAGCCAGTCTTAAAATATCCGAAAAGTGCGCAAATCCTATTTCCTTACGATTAAATTTCTCTATAATTTCCTGTGGTAGTTCAACATAGTCCCAAACTGTCTCACTATTTAGTAAATGATATTCATAATATTTATTATTAATATATAGTCTTTGGCTTGCTATACACTCTTGAACTATTTGAGGTGCATTTTTTATGTCTTGCCACCATATCACCCATACATGTATCTTAGCATTATTTGTGATTTTACCGTCAAATACACAAGTATCTTTTTTATATTTGTCTACAGTTATCTGTACGTCCTTTTTAATTATCTTTAGTAAATAGTTCTTGTAAAATACTGTCTTATAACTGGTTACCATATCAACAATATTTAAAACCAAGATAATTAAACCAGTAAATAATCCAAATTCCTTTCTAACTTCCCCGTTGTTTTTCACCCAAGGATCATTAATAATAGAACTTAGTTTTCGTTTAATTCTATTTATTATTCGCACCCTATATTCCTCCATTTGTTAGCAATGGCTCTTGTCTATTAATCGATACTCTCTAATCCTGAAAAGCAAGCCATCAAAGTAAAATTACAATAAATCATAAATACATTTTGTTCCATCAGACCATCAACAACAAATAGCGCGGCTATAATCATCAAGATATACTCTCGTTGTTTTCCAATTTTCCTAAACAAGAGAACTACAGCTATCGCAAACAAAACAGTGACAATATATCCCCGATACAAAAGCAAGTTCAAATACGCCGAATCAAGTATCACAGACGACTTACCTGTCTGAGCTGAAACAACAGAACTTACAAACTCAATATCTGAACCAAACGGTTGAATTCCATACTGTTGATAAATATTGTATGCCGATGAAAAACGTGTTGCAAACGTCAAATCTGCTAATATTCCGTTTGATCCGACTTGCCCCATAGAATTCATTAAATAAATTGAAACTGCAAAAACAGCCACTATTGCCAATTTTAATAGGTTAATCAGCCTTTCTGCATTAACCTTTTTCATTACTTCATACAACAAATAAATTACAGCAAATGCTAATATTACAATTGAACTCGTCCTTGACGCCGTTAATATAAATACAATCACGCCAACTATTATATCAACACAAATCAGTTTAGCCGGTGATTTTCTTTTTCTATTCATATACAGCCATAGAAAAAGAGTCGTCATTACATAGGCTGCAAAATTGTTAGGATGTGAGGTTCCCATTGTATGTCCATACAATACGCCCGTTGCATATGTAAAGCGTATTTGATTATCATTGACAGCTCCAATTATTGTTGCAAGAATCAATAGCGCTACTGAAAAAAAAGCTGCTTTGTAGAATGCTCTTACGATTTCATCATAATCAATTCCTGGCGCCAATAGAATAAACGCGGCTGTATAAGCAAGTGCATTACTGTGTATTACGCTTGATGAATATAAAGTGCAGCTAATTATCAGCACAGTTATTAATTGATGCCATGTTCTCTTTTTTATAAACCCTAGCATGAATCGCACGCATAATAAGAAAGGAATAAAATATGTCAATATAATCTGTGCTGCATTTTTTAAAATGGAGAATGGATAGTTCCATTGTACTCCTAAAATTGTGTAATTTAGTAAAATGTACAGTACTAGAGCATACAAATACAATTGATTTGATGTAACTTTTCCAAATTCTCTGGTTGTCATGATTAAATTTCTCTTTCTTAGATATTCGATTCTTTCACAAATTACATAAATACAATAGTTGATTCACGCACTCTTAAATATCTTTCTTAATAAAAAGACAATATAAAAATATTAACCTCTATTATACTTTTCCATAGCATTTTGTAATTGCTCAAGATAAGCATAGCCATGCTTTTCGTCCGGTTCTAAATACGCTCCCTCTGCCCACTCATTCCAAGCATTAATAAAGACAAGCGGAAGATCATTCTTTTCTCTCATCTGGTTAAAGAGAGCCTTTGCGCAGTTTCCAAATTTCTCCGGATTTCCTCCTTTAAAAACAAAGCCATTTTTTCGCCTTGCAGTGTTATCCCAATCTGTAAACAACCCCTGCACAATCTTCTGGGAATGTGGGCCATTCAGGATATCTGCGCATTCTTTATCATAGCTAAAAATTGACAACGGCTTATCATTTCCGGCCACTTTTTTTCTACTCTTCACAAATGCATAGATTGGCTTTTCCAATTTAACTTTCTTCAGAATTCGATAAGCAATCTGGAGACGCCTAATTTTATTTAAATCTTTTTCTGCATACTGCTTTGAAAAGTATGGTTCAAATTTAACTTGATAATCGAAATCTCTATCATTGTAAGATGGTGAAAAATACCATCCCGAATTCTGGATCATTAAGCAAATCCGATTGAAGCCAAACTTTTTAATTTCCGACTGCCAATAAGTTACCATACGATGCAAATCAGGAATCTCTTCAGGTTTATAAATAAGAAAAACCGGATCGCCATTCAGGGTAATATATCGTTCATCTTTGAAAAACTGAACCATATAAAGCAAGTGCTTTTTCCAATCATCTTCTGTGCCGTAATCCTGCTCGGCAATAATCTCCTGATTACCGCCATCCCATCGCTTACTCCAGTTCTCATTTGCCCAAGACATGCAAAATGGGATATCAACATCTTTATTTTGCAACATTTGCTCTAGTGGTTTTTCAAGCAGCTTCTTTCCGTCTTTAAACCAGTAGTGATAGTAGCAAAAGCCAAACACACCATACTTCTTCGCCAAATTCGCCTGCCAAATTTTAACATCGTCATCTAGCAAGTTATAATAGTTTTCATTTAACGGAACTTTTGGCTGATAATGCCCCTCAAATAGCGGAGTAGCCTTTTTCGTATTTACCCATTCCGTGAATCCTTTTCCCCAAAATTTATCGTTTTCCGGAATGGCATGATACTGAGGTAAATAAAACGCAATTGTTTTAATTTTATTATTTGATAATATCTCTGCCATTTTTAGTTCTCACTTTCCAATTCATCGACGCATGATTTGATTGCATCTAAGTAACCGTACTGATTTTTCATATCAGGCTCTAAATATCCACCTTCTGACCATTCATTCCATGAAAAAATGAAAATATAGTCAGACTTGTATTCATCCCGTGCTCTTTTCAGCTGTTTTCCAAAATACTCTTTAAACTTTTCAGGTGTTGCCCCAGTCAAAACACGACCTTTTTCTTTATATCTCGGTGTATTATCCCAGTCCACAAATGCCCCTGGAATCATTCCCGGCTCTGCTTTTCTATTTAGAACTGTATTCCACACTTCGTCATACGATAATTTCTGCAGTTTTGCCTTTTTAGCAGACTTAAAGCTTTTCAAATGATCCCTTGCCCATGTCTGTACATTCTGCTTAATAACGCTCATCTGCTTCTGCATCCAAGAGCTCATATCATAAAACGCAAAGCCTGGCTGATATTCAATCTGGTATTTAAACATCGACTTATCGACGCTCTTCTCAGCATAAAAAGAAACATGCTGTGCTGCAAAAACCAGCCCGTCAAAGCCCTCTTCTTGAGCACGTTTATTATAATAAGCCAGTCTTGCACTCAGCTCTGTAATATACTGTGGACGATAAATCACAAAAAGCGGTTTATTACCCTCCTTTATGTATCTCTCGTCCTTAAAGAACGGAAGCAAATACTGGAAATGTCTCTCCCATTCTTCTTTATCACCGTACTCCTGCTTGATTAAGGTCTTTCGATCAGACTCAGTTTCCGCAGCCCAAGCATTTGTCCATGTTTCGTTTGCCCAGCAAAAGCAAAATGGCAAATCACAGTTTTTATCTTTCAGATAAATCTCCATCGGCTTTTCAAGAAGCATTTTGCTTCCAAACCAATAGTGGTAGCAGCAGAAACCGTATACGCCGTGTTCTTTTGCAATTTCAGTCTGCCACTCCAGAGTTTTCTCATTCAAAAGGTTATAATAATTATTGTTAAGCGGAATTCTTGGCTGGTTATGCCCCTCAAAAAGTGGTTTGGCAGCTTTCATGTTATTCCACTCAGTAAAGCCTTGTCCCCACCATTCATTATTTTCTGGCGTTTCATGGAACTGTGGCAGATAGAATGCAATTACTTTCATTTCTTCTTCCTTTACCTTTTAATCTTTGTAAGTAGCTTTTTAATCTTCAAATTTTTACTCAGGCCTGTGCTAACCATCACTCGTTTAACCTTATCCATAATGGCTTCTTTTTTAGAATATGGAATATACTTATCAATTAATTCTGTATATGAAAGTTTTCCATAATCACTCCAAAATTCTGCACGGGCCTTATTTTTTACTGCGGATTCGTAAATCATATCTCCGTCATTCTTATTCGTAACCGCTGTTTTCGTTTTTACAGCAGTTACTTGAGCCTCGATTTGTTTCCACAAATCAGTTGCCTTTTGTGTGCGAACATACACATTGGACAGCCCCATATCATCATCTTTAAAGTCATACTGTCCAGCTGACTTAAAAGAATCAAATAGTGTAAAATCACTCACACGATCTTCTTCTTTAAAACTGCAGGCATAGCAAGATGGCCGTGATGTAAACCCGGCAAACCATAATCTCGGATAAGATTTCACCAATCGTCTGCTGTGAATTAACTTTCCATTTGAAAAACGAACTGCGATCGTGGACAAGTGATGCCCTAAAACTTTGCTTCTAAAATATATATTCTGAATATCACTTTCGTATTTTTCTGAGAGTGCAGCCTTATAGTCTTCAAACAGCTTTGGCGATGGAACGCCATGACAAACCAAATCAAGGAGAATTAGATTTGCGTCTTCTCTATTAATATACGCTCTAAGTCCTGCTACTTGACAAGGCGTACCAGAAAACAAAACGATTCTATCCGCTTTTAAATACTTGTCCACCTGTTTAAATGTATCACCCAAATCGCTTTGCACATACTTGGACATTCTCAATTTTTCTAAATCTGCTTCGTGTTCTATAGCTGTATGTTTAACCCTAAGTTCTTCATCATATGCCGCACCAAAAACTACGCCATTTTTTTCCAAAACATAATGAGCTATGACGCTAAACAGACCACCTGACGCACTTGCCTCACGCTGATTCTTATCGTTATTTATAGCAATATATGAATCAACTACTGAATTTTTCTTTTGCTTATTCGTGATAGGACATGTCCTTACACATTTTCCGCATTCCACGCACCGATTTCTATCAATAACTGGATATTTAAATCCTTCCTCATCAGCGCACATTGATATTGCTTCTTTTGGACAACAGACCATACAAGCTGTACAGCCTGAGCAGTGCTCTTTCTCAACTAATTTAATCATTCCTGTGTACCCTTTAAGCATATTATTGCTCTTTCAAAATACTCTCGTGAACTTTTTCTAAAATCATTTAGCCTCTTATTAACATCAGACCAGTCCACTTGATATGCGAGTGCTGCTTCCGGGGTAATTGAGTTTTCAAACAAGCGGTTGGACAAACCAACGATTGAAAGAATATTTTTTACTCTCGAATTCATAGAGCTTTTCTGGCTATCTGAGAATCTCATAAATGTAAAGAAGTTCTTATTATACATTATCGAGAAAATCGTTCCATGAAAAGAATCCGTACATACATATGTAGCATACCTAATAAAATTGACAAACTCTTTTGGCCCAACTTCTAAATAGTCAATATCGCCAAAGTCATCATCACTTTTAATATACTCATCAATGTGTTTAACTGCTAGGATTTTGCAGCCCGTTTTCTGTGCTAATTTTTTTGCAAACTCTCGTTGGCTTGGATTATTGCCAATAAAGTAGCAGAAAATATACTTTTCACTCACAAACGGACAATCTCCACTAAGCTCATCCCATCTCTTCCGGTCTGTCAGCACAGTAGGATCACAACAGACTTCAGCCTTTTTCCTCGTCAATTTTTCGACAATCTCTGCCCCCTGTTCCTCTCTAACAGAGATCATATTGAATCGAGACAGGTATTCTTTTGTCTTCTTTACTTGGCTCGCAGGTATCTCTGATACACCAAAGCTCGAAGCGTATGTTACTTTAGGGCGACGAGAATCCACCCAAGTTAATGTATAATAATCTCCACCAAGTAACATTGGATTCCATACCTGATCGCTTCCCAAAATGAAAGCATCAAATTTCTTTGTGTAATCAATAAGCTGTTTTCTGCCGCTTAAGCACGGTGTAAATACAAAATTATCTTTCAGAAAATCCGAAAAAGCTCTATTTCTTCCAGAAATAATCGGTTTTAATTTGGGATTAGTCTTTCCTTCAATTACACGCCAGACATCTTTCATCTTTGCCATGAGGAGCGGCAGATTAAATATTCTAAGAGCTTGCTTGACAACATTACGCTTTTTATAATAGATTAATTCATTATCAACCCCTGCTGCAAACAACTCCTGCTGCAAGGCATATGCTTGCAATATACTTCCATAGTTATAGTTTCTCACAGAAACTAGACCAACTTTTTTCATCTTTCCGCCCTCTAGCTTTCTTAATTCTCCAAATACTTCTTTATATAAAAATCTTCTAAATATTCCGCCACATCATGCACGTCATATCCCGCAGCTCGAATTTTATCGATTTCAGCTTTTCTCTCCTGTTTCGTTACTTCAAGAATTTTTTTTGCCCATTCATCTGCAGAATCATCCAACGACATATAGTGAAATTGATTTGTTACCGCAGCTTCTTTTGGAATAACATCAGAGCCGACTACTGGCAAACCAGAACACTGTGCTTCTATTGCAACAATACCAAGACCTTCAAAAAGTGACGGAAACACAAAACAGTCCATCGCCTGATACAAGCTTGCAATATCTTTTCTAACCCCTAGGAAAATAACACGTTCTTCCAAACCATACTCTTGAACTTGTTCCTTTATTCTTTCAAACGTTTCTCCAGCACCAATCAACAACAAAACAGCATTATTTTCCAGATCAGCAATTTTCTTAAAAACATCTATTAAAAACTTATGATTTTTCTGTTCACAGAACCTTCCTGCATGACCAATGACTATTTTATCCTCAATACCGAGTTCTTTTCTCAGTCGATTTCTTTCATCTTCATTGTAAGCAAAATTATTTACAATGATTGCATTCTTCAGAACAGTAAACTTTTTATTTGCAAACATAAACTCACCCGCTTTTTGTGAACAAGCAAAGTAATCTGTTGCAAATACTTTATATCGTTTCAAGAGAAGTCCCTTAATTTTTCCCTTGAGTGTATCTTCTGTTGCTGAATTATGACTGTGTGCAACGCGTACAGGAACTCCATTCCTTTTTGCAGCCTTAAAATAAAATTGTCCTAAACTTTCCATGTGTCCATGAACAATCTTATATTCTGGATGCGCCTTAAAAAACGCATCCAAATCTTTCAAATATTTTATAAAATTGTTGTCATCGCGTACTGACAACTTATATATTCTTCCGCCCAAACTCCTGATTTCGTCATCATAAAAGTAATTTCCAGTATAATGGACAAGAAAATCAAACTGGACTTTAGTTCTATCTATATTTCTATAGATATTCATAATTAATGTTTCAAGTCCTCCTGCCTGCATATTAGGCACAATATGTAAAACTCTTATTGGTTCCTTTTCCATAATTGTCCTCAATCTATTATTATCGTAATAGCTTCAAATAAACAGCTTTACGTAATGTATTTGGTAGAACACATACAAATGCCTGTCCCAAACCACTAATGCAAAAATCTGTCAGCGACATATATCCTTTTTTGTGCTGGTTCCATTTAAAGTTCAATACTGTTCTTGCGTATTTTAATCCACCGCGTCTTTTAAAGAAATCCTCACTTGTTCTAATATAGTATAAGTTCTCTTGAATATTATAGCTACGCACATTGTATTCCAGCACCATTCTAGCAAAAAGATCATAATCTTCATATAATGGAACAGAGTGATAGTTTCCACTTCTGATTACGGCACTTTTCTTGTACATTACTGTTGGATGCAGAATGGCACACCTACGACGCATAAATTTTGTGATTTCATTATGTGTTTCAGGCACTCGATGAACTGACACAATGTTGTCTTTTTCTCCGATAAATTCCGCCTCAAATGACCCAACCATCTCTAACTTTGAATCCTTTTCAAAGGCAGCAAGTTGTTTTTCACATCGAGTTTTTTCTGATACATCATCAGAATCCATTCTTGCAATCAGTTCATTTCTTGATGCGACTATGCCTTTTGCCAGTGCTGGTCCAAGTCCAAGATTCGTTTCATTTGAAATTATGGTAAACAAACCTGGATATTTTTGATTGTAATAGTCCACAACTGCATCCAGTTCCGTTGTTAATGGACCATCTTTAACAAGAATAAACTCATCAGGCGGAACCGTTTGATCGAGCATACTCTGAATGCTTAATTTTAAATACTCAGCCTTTTCTTTTATGTATACAGACATTAGAACTGTATATGGGGTATTTTTCATAGTTCTATCCTACCTTCTAGTTTATTCTGCTCACTTCAAATCAAAACTTGAAGGTATCCTTCAGTCCCAACCACTTCTGGTCCTTATCGCTCAGGTTCAGTGCAGTACCATCTTCCAGCGTGTAGCCCTCTGCACTTGCACTGCCCTTGTACTCACCTTTCAGTTCCGGCCACTCAATACCGATCTCCGGATCATTCCAAGCCATACCTCCCTCATCATTTGGATGCCAAAAGTCATTCACCTTATAACAGAACTCTGCCTCATCAGAAAGCACAAGGAAACCATGGGCGAATCCCTCAGGTATGAGGAACTGTTTCTTATTCTCAGCGGAAAGTCTTACACCATACCACTTACCATAAGTTTCCGAATTACTTCTAAGATCCACAGCCACATCGAACACTTCACCGCGCACAGCTCTTACAAGCTTACACTGCGGAAAGTTCTTCTGGAAATGAAGTCCTCTGAGAACCCCTTTGGTTGACATAGACTGGTTATCCTGTACAAACTTCACATCTATTCCAGCTTCCTTCATGTCTCTCTCATTATAAGTCTCCATGAAGTATCCTCTGCTGTCGCCATGAACTGCCGGCTCGATGACACACAGACCTTCTATACCACCTACATTCTTCTCAACCTTTATCTGTCCCATTGTATCTATACCTCTTATTTCTTTAATACTCTATTATGGAGCAGACGCATCTAAGACGCTTGCGCGTAGCGTCTGCGTAATCATCAGGACTCCTCCCTCTAACGAGGGTCCCTCCTCATGATAAATCTTTAATATATCTGCTAAGCGCATCCTGCCATGTTGGAAGTGGCGTAAACCCTGCCTCTACAAGTTTCTTCTTGTCAAGTCTGCTATTATAAGGCCTTGCAGCCTTTGAAAGGCCATACTCCTCTGTAGTAACAGGAGTCACCTTTGTGCTGTATCCAGCCTGTCTATATATCTCACATGTGAAATCATACCAACTGATATATCCGCCTTCATTGGTGGCATGATAGTAGCCATACTTCTCAGTCTCATTCATATCCACAAGAAGCCTTGCAAGATCCAGCGTATAAGTAGGTGTTCCTATCTGGTCACATACTACTCTTACCTCATCATGAGTCTTACCTACAGAGAGCATTGTCTTGATGAAGTTCTTTCCATTGAGACCGAACACCCAGGCTATTCTCACTATGAAGTATTTATCAAGCAATTCAGATACCGCAAGCTCACCCTCAAGCTTTGTCTGTCCATACACATTGAGAGGAGCATAGTCCTTACAGTCCGGCTCCCATGGTATATCTCCCTGACCATCAAACACATAATCCGTACTGGTATATGTCATCTTACAGTCAAGTGATTTACATACCTCTGCAATATTTCTTGTTCCGCCAGCATTGATGGCACGAACCTTGTCTATATTCTCTTCATCTTCTGCAGCATCCACCGCAGTCCACGCCGCACAGTGGATAACCGCATCTGGCTTGATCTCTGTTATTATCTTTTCTACAGCAGCCTTATCAGTGATGTCGAGCTGCACATAATCAGCCTTAGTCACTGGTGAACCGTCATCCACGCCACTATATTCCGGCTGTATGTCAGAACCAACGCCTTCATATCCACGCTTCAGAAGTTCATTCATCACGTCATGTCCCAGCTGACCGCCAACGCCTGTTACAAAGAATTTCATCCTCTTACCCCTTATCTATTGCTATACATCTTCTCATAGTAGTTCTGGTACTCGCCTGATATGATGGTCTCCCACCACTCACGATTGTCCAGATACCACTGTATTGTCTTCTTGATTCCGTCCTCGAACTTCGTCTCTGGAAGCCAGCCGAGTTCATTGTGGATCTTTGTAGGGTCTATGGCATATCTCATGTCATGTCCCTTTCTATCTCCCACATGAGTTATAAGGCTTTCTGGCTTGCCAAGCTCCTTACAGATGATCTTCACTATATCTATATTCTTCTTCTCGTTGTGTCCGCCTACATTGTAGACCTCTCCCACTCGTCCCTTGTGGATGATAAGGTCTATCGCCTTACAGTGATCCTCCACATAGAGCCAGTCACGCACGTTTAATCCCTCCCCATATACTGGAAGAGGCTTATCTGCCAAAGCATTGGCTATCATAAGCGGTATAAGCTTCTCTGGGAAGTGATACGGACCATAGTTATTCGAACATCTACTGATAGTAACAGGAAGTCCATACGTTCTGTGATAAGCAAGAACGAGCAAATCCGCACCAGCCTTGGAGCTGCTGTATGGTGAACTTGTATGTATAGGAGTCTCCTCTGTGAAGAAGAGATCCGGTCTGTCAAGTGGAAGGTCTCCATATACTTCATCGGTACTTACCTGATGATATCTCTGTATACCATACTTTCTACATGCATCCATCAATGTAGCTGTTCCTATGATATTTGTCTGAAGGAATATCTCAGGATTCTCTATGGATCTGTCCACATGGGACTCAGCAGCGAAGTTCACTACCATATCTGGATGTTCCTCTTCGAACAGCTTATATACACCCTCTCTATCACATATATCAAGCTTTACAAATCTGAAGTTTGAGTTATCCATAACCGGCTCAAGGGTTGACAAATTGCCAGCATATGTCAGCTTGTCGAGACATATGATTCTGTAGCCCGGGTACTTCTTAAGCATGTGGAATACGAAGTTGCTTCCTATAAATCCTGCTCCACCTGTTACTATAATTGTCATAATTCTCCTCCTCGCATTTGCCTCTTACTTCTTTTTCTATATTTGTATATCAGCAAATGTTCAATGTATCTATAATTATTAGTGTCTTTATTCTAATAAAGATGCTCTTGGTATTTACCATCTAATACATCCTTAAGGTACTGTCCATACTGGTTCTTCTTCAGCACCTCATATACCTCAAGAACTTCTTCCCTGCTGATCCATCCATTCAGGTATGCTATCTCCTCAAGGCACGCTATCTTCCTGTGCTGATGCTGCTCCACCGTCTTTACAAAGTTGGTTGCATCCACCAGACTCTCATGTGTTCCTGTATCAAGCCATGTGAATCCCTGTCCGAGAAGCTCAACATTCAGATCACCGTTCTCCAGATATATCCTGTTCAGATCAGTGATCTCCAGTTCGCCTCTTGCAGATGGCTTAAGCCCTTTAGCATACTCCACAACTCTATTGTCATAGAAGTACAGTCCGGTCACACAATAGTTGCTCTTCGGCTTCTCCGGCTTCTCCTCTATGGATATGGCCTTGCCGTTCTCATCAAACTCAACTATGCCAAACCTCTCCGGGTCGTCCACATAATACCCAAACACTGTTGCGCCCTTGCCACCTTCAGCATTTACCACTGCTGCATTGAGTCTCTTCTTGAGTCCGTGACCTGCGAATATGTTATCTCCCAGCACCATCGCCACACTGTCGTCTCCGATGAAATCCGCACCTATGATGAATGCCTGGGCAAGCCCATCAGGTGACGACTGTACTGCGTATGACAGTTCTATGCCGAACTGATGTCCATCGCCTAGAAGCTCTTCAAATCTCGGCGTATCAGCAGGAGTTGAGATGATAAGAATCTCCCTAATTCCCGCATTCATAAGTACAGACAGTGGATAGTATATCATCGGTTTATCATATATTGGCAGGAGCTGCTTGCTCGTCACCATAGTCAGTGGGTACAATCTTGTTCCGGAGCCTCCGGCGAGTATGATTCCTTTCATCCATCTTCCTCCTCTACTTTGATCCTTCCCTACCAAGCACAACCTTGATAGTCTTCAGCACTATCTTCAGATCCAGTCCAAAGCTCCAGTTCTCTATATACTCCGTATCCAGTCTCACAACCTCCTCGAAGTCAGTTATGTCACTTCGGCCGCTCACCTGCCACATACCTGTGATTCCCGGTTTCGTAGCAAGGCGGCTCTTGTGGTGCATCTCATACTGCTCCACCTCAGAGATGAGAGGCGGCCTGGTTCCAACCAGTGACAGATCCCCTTTTAGCACATTGAAGAACTGTGGGAACTCATCTATGGAGAAGTCTCTGATATACTGACCTATTCCCTTCTTCTTGGTGCCGTCCGGCAGGATCTTGTTGCCTATGACTCTCGGGTCAAAGTCCATCTTGAACATCTTCGAATCGCTCATGGTGTTCTGCGCCATGAGTTCCTTCTTGCGCTCCTCAGCGTCCATGTACATGCTTCGGAACTTGTACATCTTGAATATCTTGCCATTCAGTCCCACTCTCTCCTGCTTGAAGAAGATCGGTCCCGGGGACTTGATGTATATGATAGGTCCTATGAATATGGTGAGGATGAGCGTGAATACGCTGCCCACCAGACCACCTATTATATCTGCCGTTCTCTTGAGCAGCATCTGCTTCGGTGTTGCGTAGTTCATCATGGTCGTGACCACGGTCTCACCATTTATCTTCTGGATGAGCTGCTTGTCGCCGTGGGTCTTCACGATGGATGATATACACATGTGAACCGTGATGCCGCCCTCGACAAATGCCTCTATCAGGGTGTTCGCATATCCGTATGCTCCGCGCACATCCACGTATATCTCGTCCACCCATGCGGTTCTCACATAGTCAACTGCGGTGTTGTAATCCGCCACCACCGGCACTCCCTGAATCTCCTGACCGACGAGGTTTGCATCTATCACCATGACTCCTACTATATCAAACCCGGAGTAGTTCTTCTCCTTGAGGCCTGCCACCACTTCATCTGCTACATGTCTGGTGGTCATGACCAGGAGCTTCTTGCCCTTGCCATGCTCTGCATATTTCTCGAGATGCTTCTTCCACAGGCTCCTCACTGCAAATGTAGCATATACGTATATGGCCCACATGAGCAGTATAGTAGTTCTGGAATATATAGATGTATCCTTGAGGACAAACACATACAGAAGGAGCAGTGCAACGATCACGAAACCGTTCTTGAAGCTGGATATGAATTCCTTGAAGTATCCTCTTCTGATGACGCCCTCATATGTATTCAGAAATATCATGGCTACTATATCCGCCAGCTCCGTGATGATAGCCAGCGCGAGATAGTCTCTGTTCGCATACGGATTTACCATGCCGTGTCTGATCTGGAATGCCACAAGAAATGACAATTGAAGTACTATAAGATCCAGCAGCATGAAGTCAAAGTGCTTCAGCCAGCCTTTTGCGCCTTTCTGATACATAATTTTCTCTCCTCATCCTCTGTCGTCAGGGTCATATTTGTGCCCGCATGACCCGGTCTGTTGATTCATACATGAAATGACTCAGCCCGTGTGATTGTCGGCTGAACCTTTTCATCTGTAAACCATGTTTCTCATTAAACGGTCTGTTATTTATCACCCACACTGGCGGCGCGGAACGTCCTGTGGCATGGACATTCGTTTTGCGCCACCGGCTAGGGCTTGGAACTATTTAACATAGCAGGTTGATTATTTAACCTTGTAAATAATTGACTTGCTGTATGCCTTGTAGTTCTTTGTTGCAGCAACCTTAACAGTGATTCTTACCTTTGTGCCCTTCTTGACACCCTTACCAACAGTAATCTTGCCATTCTTAACCTTGACCTTCTTATTGGCTGACTTGTAAGTAACCTTTGCCTTTGCCTTAACACCAGATACAGTGATCTTCTTCTTAGAAGCATTTACCTTAACCTTAACAGACTTCTGAGCAGCCTTGTTAATTGTGTAGTAAATTGTCTTTGTACCCTTGTAGTTGTTGATACCCTTTACGGTAATCTTATACTTGCCAGCGTTCTTAGCCTTAGTTACACCAGTAATCTTGTAATCAGTACCTCTCTTGAGAACTGTGTTACCATACTTAACTGTAACCTTGGTTGTCTGATTCTTAGCATTGTATGTCTTTGCAGCAGCAGTAGCCTTGTAGCTCTGCTGTGCGTTAACTGTGTACTTAACTGTTGTATCGCCTGAATAGTTACCTATTCCCTTGATCTTAACTGTGTATGTACCAGCCTTTGTTGCCTTAAGGCTTCCTGAAACGACTTTGAAATCCTTGTTCAGGGTAAGTGTCTTACCGTTAACAACAATTGTTGTTGTCTGGCTCTTTGCATTGTATGTAAGCGACTTTGCTGTAGCAGACTTAACGTTTACCTTAGTTGGTGATGATGTAGCTGCAAATGCAACTGTTGGCACCATCATTGCGATACATACAACTATAGCCAAAAGCTTCTTTAAATTCTTCACAATAAATTCCTCCTTCCAAAAAAGTTCTATTGTATTGAATATATGATAAAACGCCCTGTACGCCACTATACATGGCGTTATATCCAAAGTGAATTATTTTGACGGGGTGCCGTCGCTGGAGGCTGCAGCCTCTTTGCCGTAAGTGCCATAACCATAGCCGTACTGGCTATAGTATTTGCCATACTTGCCGTAGTATTTCTTGTATGCTCTCCCCGTTGTCTGGGCTCTGTTGAGTATGACTCCAAGCAGCGTACAACCTACCTGGTCAAGCTGCTGGAATGACTGTTTGATGAGACTTCTTGATGTCTCACCTGCTCTGACTACCAGAGCTGCGCCATCGCACAGTGATGCGATCTGAGCGGCATCCGCCACACTGCCAAGCGGTGGCGAGTCTATAATGACATACCTATATGTCTCTGCCAGCTTGTCAAGAAGCTCTGCAAATCTAGCATCCTCCAGAAGAGCCGATGGATTCTCCAGAAGGTTCATACAAGGTACGATGTATGCATTTTCTACCTGTGTTTCATAGATGACATCCTCCATCTCGGACTGTCCCGAAAGGAAATATCCAAGATCCGGAAGCTTGTCAGCATCCTTTATGTGATGTCTGTCCTTTATGACTGACTTACGAAGATCCACATCCACCAGCACAGCAGGGAATCCTGCCTCGGCGAGCATCTTCCACAGGTTGATCGCCACGCTGCTCTTGCCCTCATTTGGCATGCTGCTGGTTATGAGTATCTTTCTTGTGTTCTTGCCACAGAACTTTATGTTGATCCTGAGACGGTTCATCGCCTCCTCCACTGCATATGGGAGTTCCTGAAACTCTATGTTAAGCTTCTTCATGCTCTGACCCTCTCTTTCCTGTTATGTTTCTTTCCAGGCTCTTCATCTGAATCGTCTGTTCTGAACTGGTCGCTCTCAGGTATTGTCGTGAGCGGTACTATTCCGAAATACTTCTCCATGTCGTCTGCTGAGTGGATCGTGTCATCCATCAGGTATCCCACAATGACGATCAGGCAGTAGATGAGTGCTCCAAGCAATGCACCTATGGCGGTGTACTTAAGGTAGCTTGGTCCGACCTTCTGGTCTGCTACCCTTGCAACCTGGGCTATGTTAGGTGCGCTTGTGCTCATGGTATCCGGGAGATACTCTATCGACACGTTCGCCAGTGTATTTGCAATGTCACATGCCTGCTGCTTGTCAGTGCTTGTGACCGTGATCTTCAGGACTCGTGTGTCTGAAGGATTCTCAAGGGTTATCATCTTGGCAAGCCTCTCTGAGTCCATATCAAGGCCGAGCTTTTCGATGACCTGGTCGAGAACCGGATAGCTGAGTATCAGGTCTTCGTAATCCTTGGTAAGGGATGAACCGATGTTAAGGTCCTGGAGATTTACTATGGAATCATCTGATGCTGATACCACGTACAGCTTGGCTGTCGACTGGTATGTCGGCTTGATCAGGAAGTATGCAAATGCGTTGAACAGCACCGCACCGATCAGGAAGCACAGTATGATGTATGGGAGCTTCTCAAGAAGCGCCATTCCCATGTCCAGGAGATCGATCTCGTTTTCATCATCCTCTGTATTCTTGTATGTGTTCACTGCGGCTATCTGTGTGGTCTTATCCTGCACAGCAGCCATTTTCTTGTTGGAATTCATATATTCCCTCCATCCGTTTTTTGTATCTATATCCCCTGCATCAAATGTGTGATGCTAGTTATATTCCTTGTAGAACAGCTCTACGATCGCCTGCTGAAGGCTGTCCGCATCCGGCTCCACCTCGACAAATCCGAGATCATCTATGGTCTCTGTTCCTTCTATTGACACCGTTCCGGCGTCCTTATCCTTGAGAACAAGGAGTGCCAGCTTGGAGAATTTCTGTGAGCTGATATCTGTCACCATGTAATCTCTCAGGGCGTCATATATGGTCAGTGGATATGTGTTATCCTCGCTGCACTTTGCCGCCAGGTTATCCTTGAGTCCTGCCTTGTACACCTCCTGACGCTTCATTCGCTGGGTGTTGGATTCATCTCCCACATCGAATCTGTCATGGATAAAATGTACTGCCTGCTCATCGGTCAGTGTGATGGTCTCTCCCTGCTTCATTGTCTTATCCACCTTGGAGAAATCATCCTCTATGGTAACCGTGACTCCGCCAGCCAGATTGTTGATGGTTCCTATGGCCCCCATATTCACCGCTGCGTATCCGTCTATCTTCTGGCCGCCAAGGAAGTTTGACACCGCCTTGACCACGTTCTCGCAGCTTATCTCCATTCCGTCACCATTCTCATGTGCCAGAGCAAGCTGTGCCGGGCTCGTTGCAACGTAGGTTCCGTCGGGATCCAGTGTATCCTGCTCCACTATGGTATTTCTGTCTATGCTCAGCGTCTTGTATGTTCCATCTGTCAGGTCTCTGACCATCAGCATGACCACATCGCATCGGCCTGCCCCCTCATAATCGGTGACTTTCTGAACCTTGCCCATGTTGTCGATTCCCATAAAAAGATATGTTTCTATATTCTTCTTGGGAACGTATTTGACTCCGTCCACCTCAATCATGCCTTCGACCGCCTGTGTGCCCGATGCATTGTGTGATGCATTTCCTTTTGTCGGTCTGAGTGCTATCGCCAGTGCAATGCATACGACCAGTATGGCTGTGATCACAAGTCCAAGCTTCTTGTATATTCTCTTTTTTTCTGATAGTGTTCTGTTCCTGTATGACATATGTATCACCTCTTCGGAATGTAATGTGCTATCTCAGAACGTCCAGCATAAGCAGGTCTGTTCCCGCTGTAGGCCACTTCTTCTCGCACACAATAAGACCACACAGTATTATGAACAGCACAATACTGATGATTATCGCTGTCTTCTTAGACATGTTGTTGTCCTCCATCTATCTGTTTATCTTTTACATGTTTCGTTGTTATTGCTGATTATGGGTGTATCTGATGTTCTTTCAGGAGCTTTGTTCCGTAGCTGTCCATGTTCTCTAGGAATTCATGTCCCAGCTTCTTCTCCAGCACCTCGCGGCCAAGCCACAAGTTCGGCACCCTGTGATGCATACCATGGCAGTCGCTTCCTATGATGTGTACCTGTCCTTTCTTGAACATCTTGAGCATTTTGCCCTTCTGTCTGAAATCCAGAAGTGTCGCCGCATTCACCTGCACCGTAACTGGCAGTTCAAGGATCTGTCTCACATATGGCTTGTTGCCTGGTATCTGTAAGAATCGCTCTATATGAGCTAGTATGATATGGAAATGTCTCTTCTCAATTAAGTCTCGTACTTCCTGCACTACCGAATTACTCCATGTCACAAACGGCATCTCCAGCAACATGATATCAGTTCCTTCTACTTTTAGTGCGTCCGTTTTCTCCGCTCTGCTTATTCCTGCAAAAAACGCGACCTCTGCCCCCATTATAATCTGCGGTATGTCCATATTCTCAGCCATGACTTTATCATATGCTTTCTGTCTTGAATCAATGAACCTCTCCACAGTATTTGAATCAGCATAAAAGTGCGGCGTCGCTATCATAATATCAACGCCGTGCTCTTTGCACATCCGAAGCATGCCTATAGATGTCTCGACATTCCTGCTGCCGTCGTCTATACCCGGCAGTATGTGTGAATGAAAATCTATAACACCCATGTTTTCCTCCTGTTTTCTTTATAAAAAACTATAAATATTTATATAGGGAAATTCTTTATACATGCTCACCCCCTAATTTAACAGTTTCTTCACAATTTTTCAATTCCATTTGCGATTTAAAATCGACAAAAATCCTCGTTGATTTTTTGCTTAACTATACAATTTGTATAAACCACTTTATTTTCTTAATCCAATTTCTTCCATAATAAAAAAGCGGAATATGATATTTCATATCCCGCCGTGTCAATCTCTTCTTTATTCTATTATACATACATCTCCGAGCCGTTGCCCAGGCAGTATATTCCAAGCTGTCCGCCCTTGCCGCACCCGCAGTCGATGGCAACGTTGTTGTTCTTCTTAACGATCTTGCCCTCACCGCCGAGCTCTGTGGTTGGCACATGTCCAACAACGAGTGTTCTGTTCTTGTAATATGTCTTGTCCAGGTCTGCTGGCTCTGTGATGAAGTCCTCTGTGTCGTACTCATCCAGTTCCTTCTTCGGATCGAAGTTTCTTATTCCGGCGTGAACCAGCACAAATTTCTTTCTCGCCATCATCACTTCGAGGAACGCTTCCTCAGAAATCTCATCTATATACTCTATGACATCCTCACGCTCTTCATCGTCAAGCTGCAGGAACTCCTCCACCGCACCTGAGAGTTCTTCTCCAAGCATGGATGTTATCTTGTCTACCAGCATCTGTGGTGGCACCTCACCTGTGGACTGGATATGGTCATTCAGTGCCTTGAGTGCCTGTGTGATCTTGTACTCGTTCTCACCGACAACTGCGATGACATTATCTCTGCTCATCATATCCTGAAGTATCTTCATGGATCCGCCGCCTGCTCCGATTATATTGCCAAGGACATACAGGACATCCTCGCCCTCAAGGGTGCTGATGACTGCCTCCTCGTTCATGATGTCCTCTTCCTTTATATCGTCAAGGTTCTGAAACTTAAGTTTCTTGAGTGCTCTCTTGTATGCCTCATAATCCCCGTTAATTCCTGAAATAGCATAAAACATGTCTATCATCCTCCTAAGTCTTTTCCTTCTGCCGACTATGAGCCTGTCTGTTCACGTCCTGACTATTATAACATATTTTCCATATCCTGTAGATATGTATGCGTATTTTTTGAGGGATGTTTTTCGACGTTTTACGAGCGTCTGCCAAGTTCCCAGAATGCCACGGCACTGGCTGCAGCCACATTCAGGCTGTCCGCTCCGTGATACATTGGTATCTTCACTGTGTAGTCGCTGGAATCTATGGTCTCTGTCTTGAGGCCTTCTCCCTCGGTTCCCAGTATTACTGCAAGTCTGTCGATCTGCTTCAGCTCCGGGTCGTGTATGTCTATCGTGTCATTTCTTAGCGCCATGGATGTCGTCCTGAAGCCCATACTGTGAAGTTGTTCCATCCCAAACTCCGGCCATATGCCATGATCTGCTTTATTGTGTGCAAGACCCAGGGTGTCAAATGTAATATATGTCCACGGTATCTGGAACACCGTTCCCATGCTGACCCTTGCCGCCCTCCTGTAGAGCGGGTCACTGCAGCCCGGCGTGAGCAGTACAGCATCCATCCCTAGTGCCGCCGCACTTCTAAATATCGCTCCCACATTTGTCGGGTTCATCACTTCCTCAAGCACCGCTATTCTGGCGGCATGTTCACACACGCTCTCAACAGACGGCAGCTCTGCCCTCCTCATGGCGCACAGCATCCCCCTTGTCAGGGCAAATCCCGTGAGCTTCGTGAGGACATCAAATGGTGCTGTGTATATCGGTATATCTCCGCACCGCTTTATTATATCCGCGCACTGTCCTTCCACGTGCCTGTCTTCCAATAGAATGGACACTGGCTCGTAACCCGCATCCAGTGCCCTCTCTATGACCTTTGGACTCTCAGCTATGAACAGCCCGGAAGCCGGTTCATATATGTGCGCCAGTTGATTCTCTGACATGCGCGCATATATATCAAGCTCGGGTGCCGAAAGGTCGGTTATATTTATTATTCTCATATCTGTACCTTATCCAGTGCATTTTCAAGATCTGCTATTATGTCTTTTACATTCTCAATGCCCACCGACAGTCTCACAAGATCAGGACTTACTCCTGCCGCCAGAAGCTCCTCGTCATTCATCTGTCTGTGTGTAGCTGATGCAGGATGAAGAACGCATGTATGTGCATCCGCCACATGTGTTGCTATCATCGCAACCTTGAGTTCCTTCATGAAGGCCTCCGCAGCAGCTCTTCCTCCCTTGACGCCAAATGACACAACTCCACATGTGCCGTCCGGCATATACTTCTTAGCACGCTCGTAATACTTGCTGCTCTCAAGTCCAGGATAATTTACCCAGGCTATCTTATCGTGTGCCTCGAGGAACTTCGCAACCGCCAGTGCGTTCTCACAGTGACGTGGCATACGCACGTGAAGCGACTCCAGTCCAAGATTGAGCATGTACGAATTCATAGGTGCAGGTATCGGGCCGAGATCTCTCATAAGCTGTGCCACGATCTTGTTGATATATGCGCCGCCCTGGCCGAACTTCTCTGCGTATACCACTCCGTGATATGACTCATCAGGTGTGGTGAGTCCTGGGAACTTGTCTGCGTGTGCCATCCAGTCGAATTTGCCTGAATCCACGATCGCCCCACCCACGGTTGCATCATGTCCGTCCATGTACTTCGTGGTGGAGTGTGTGACTATGTCTGCGCCCCACTCTATAGGTCTGCAGTTGATCGGTGTGGCAAATGTGTTGTCCACGATGAGTGGTACTCCGTGTGCATGTGCCGCATTTGCAAATCTCTCTATATCGAATACTATGAGTGCCGGATTGGCTATGGTCTCGCCAAACACGGCCTTGGTGTTCGGTCTGAACGCTGCCTCAAGTTCCTCGTCCGAGCAGTCTGGATCCACAAATGTGAATTCCACACCCATTCTCTTCATGGTCACGGCAAAAAGGTTGAAGCTTCCTCCGTATATGGTGGATGATGCCACAACGTGATCTCCCACTCCGGCAATGTTGAATACCGAGAAGAATGTTGCTGCCTGTCCTGACGATGTGAGCACTGCTGCCGATCCCCCCTCCAGGGCACATATCTTGGCTGCCACATAGTCATTTGTCGGATTTGCAAGTCTGGTGTAGAAATATCCGCTCTCCTCAAGGTCAAACAGCTTACCCATATCCTCGCTCGTGTCGTACTTGAACGTTGTGCTCTGTACGATCGGTATCATTCTTGACTCCCCATTCTTAGGCTGGTATCCAGCCTGTATACACATAGTCTCTCTTTCCATTATCCTTTATACTCCTTTGAATTAATAGCGCTCTACTACCTTGCGCTCTATATTCTCATTGTTCAAAATGAACATGTATCTTCCATTCACCAGACGTATGTCCTGCTCTGCCGCGGATATATCTATGTTCAGTGAATTCCTGACAACCACATTCAGATCTGCATTATTGCTAGACAGCATGCCTGTGCCGTCTCTGCTTCCAAGTGCGAAGCACGCCTCGCCCTGAACCGCCAGCCTTGAGTTGGCGTCCGTCATGCGTATGTCTGCTATTCCATGGTCAGATCCCATGGCTATGCACGAATTGCCCTTAAGGTTCATGTCCACATGTGCTCTGCTTATATCTACGCTGCATCCATCTCCGTCCAGGGTTCCGACCGCCACGTATCTGTTGCCCGATCCTCTGAGCGATATGGATGTGTTCTTTATCGCGATATCTGCGTGCTGGCTCACCGAGCCGATGGCGACTCCATTTGCAGCCTCATAGGTTATGTCTATGTCCGCCTGCAGGAGATTCAGATTCACCGGGGTGCTTATGCTTCCAATAGCAACTCCGTTCTCGCCGTTGATATACAGGTCGTATCGGCCCTTCTCTATACGTATATCTCCTCCGAGTCCGGCGCCTATTGCCACTCCGTTCACACCGTTTGTTTCTATATTAATGGCGCCCTCCTGCTTGAACTTCATGACTCCATGCTTTGAATGAATGTCATTGCCTATTCCGTAATAGCTGTTACCGTTGACGCGGACCATTATATCACCATCTCCGATAAATGTCACTCTGGACGACTCCGGTATCTTTATTCCGCCATTCCTGCAGAAATTCTTACCCTCAAACACGATGTGCAGATCCGTATTCTCACCGCAGTCTATACAAGGCTTGTCGCGGTCGCCCGAGAAGCTTACGTTCTGCAGCACTATGGTTCCGGTGAAACCATCCTTTATCTTGAGTGTCATATTTGACTTGAAGCCCTGTGCGCCGACTATGCGGACATTGTTGTCGCCACCGGCTCTCTGTGCCACAACTATCTCCCTGATTCCCTGGGATGCGAGCTTCAGAAGTGATGCATTTCTCTCATGCTCCATGACAAATATGCTGCTGTTCTCAGCCACCTCTTCCTGTTGGTTGTACTGAACTATCTCATTCACAACCTGTGGGGATATGAGCTGTACTACCTCCGCGTTCGGATGGGCGGTATAGTATCCCTGAATGAGATCCGCACCGAGCTGGATGACGGTCTTCATCTCCTTCGTGGTCTCAACGCCCTCCGCCAGCGCCTTGATGTCGTTGGTCGAGGTGAATTCTATTATATCCTTGACGAAATGCTGTCTGTGTGGGTCTGCATCGATCCCTGTCAGAAGCATTCTGTCTATCTTCACATACTCAGGCATATACCTGAGAAGATTGTTTACATTTGAATAGCCTGCGCCGTAGTCGTCTATAGCGATCTCCATGCCATTTCCTCTGAGGAATGCCTCGAGATCATTCAGTTCCGCATCCGACAGCTCTGCTCCCTCGGTAAATTCTATGACTATGCCTGCACACTGGAGCGTCTTCACCTTTGAAAGGAATTCTTTTCTGTCCTGTGCGTTGAGCATATGCCCCGGCATGCTGTTGATAAATACCTTCTTGCCCCTGAACATCTCAGGATTCGATGCCACGATCTCCACGACGTTGAACAGTGTGAGTTTTTCCACATCGTACAGTCTGTTCAGTCTCTCTGCACTCTCCAGAAGCTCAGGGGGTGACATTCTCATAGGAACCAGTATCCTCATAAGTGCCTCGTATGCAAATATGCCTCCGTCACGGGCACTTACTATAGGCTGGAAATGATATGTGAGCATGTTGTTGTCCAGTATCATAGCTACTATCTCATCTCTCTCCAGATCCCTGTTCGTTATCGTCGCTTTGTTGCGTCCCTTGGCATTGTTCTGTTCTTTTATGCGGTTCTTCTGGTTGACCGTATCGTTGATGAGGGTCTCCAGCTCGGCAGATGACTTGACCAGAGCCTTCTTACATCCGTAATATATACCGAGCTCGTAATCGTCCTTTCCGCCACTGTTTGCCGCCTCAAGCTTCTTCTTGAGTTCCTCGGCTATATATTCTCCCCTTGAGATATCGCCACTCTTTGCCACTGTGGCTATGACGAACTCGTCATTTCCCATCCTCATGGATATCTCGTATGGGGTAAGTATCTCATTTATCGACTGGGCAACATAGCTTAGGACTCTGTCACCCTCTGTTCTTCCGTAATTGCTGTTTATCTGGCGTGTATTCTTCAGATCCACCGCCAACACAAGTATCTCAGACTTCTCTTCAGCGGCCTGGCTTATCATGTCATTTGCCCTGCCTATGAAGCCTCTGTAGTTGTACATTCCGGTGAGACCGTCTCTTATCTGATCCGCCTCAAGCTTGTTTAGAAGTACATTGAGTCCCTGATGTCTTGCAAATGACTCCATGTCCCTGGCAACCGTCTTGATCCAGGATCTGTATACATCTTCGTACACCCTCGGCTCTGCACCGTAGTTCACCACTGCATAGCCAAAGCTTCTGTCTTGGAAGAACAATGGTGTAAATATGAACGCTGTAGGATAATCCCTGTCCTCGTACAGCTCCGGCAACAGCTTCGCAGACTCGAATACGTCGTCGTAGCGTATGTGTCTCTCTTCTTTTTCATCCGGGCCGCACTTTATCAGTCTGTATACATGATCTGTGTAACCGTGGCGAAGTGCCTCATCGCCGGTCATGACCTCCGGATTTCTCCAGTAGTCGTTCAGGCACAGATGGAAGCTCTCAAATGGTCTTATCTGGTACACGTATTCCGACACGGTGTCAAAGAATGACTCCACGCTCGTCTGCGCCACAAGGTCATCCGCCATGTTGTTGAAGCAAGAGTAGAAGCCGGTCTCTGAGAGGTCTGTCTCCCATTTGTCTCTTCTGATCCTGACTGTCTCTCGTTCCCAGCCCTCACAACCACAGGTTCCTCCTATGTACAGCTCCACATTGGACTTGAATTCCGGTACGTCATGTCCGTTAAGCTTTGCATCTATATATTTCATACAGTAGTGCCCGCAGTCATCCGCCGGTATGTCCGCAGATGTGATCGGAACAGGACTGTTTCTTCCGTCTTCTATGGAGTCATAGCCCACCACGGCTATGTCCTCGGGAACTCTTATTCCATATCTGTCAAATGCGGTGCACACTCCGATGGCCATACAGTCATTTGCACATACGATGGCATCCGGCAGATGCTCCATATCCTTCACAAGCTCGTCCACCATGTAGTCGCCGCTGTCGTACCAGTATGTTCCATAATATATCATGTCGTCCGTAACCGGCAGGTTGTGCGCCTTCATGCTGTCTATGTAACCGGCGAGTCGCTGCTTGGAGTGTATGTGCTCCTTGAGTCCGCCCAGGAAATATATGTTCTTGTGGCCGTGAACCTCTATAAGGTGATCCACGAGTTTTACTATAGGGGTATAATGATCCATCATGACCGTTGGGAATATGTTATTCTCTTTGTCGACTACCACTACCACACCATTTGCAAATTCTGACTGCAGGTGCTTCTCCAGCTTTTCTACGACTCCCGGAGTCTGTATGGTGTCCTGACACAATACCACAGCATCAAAAAGGTTAAAATTAATAAGGTTGTAGATGTTTGAATCTCCAACCTCCCTGTCTGTTGAATCCTGGTACTTCAAAAACATGGAAAATATGCAGACATCGTAATTCATATCATATGCCTGCTTCAGAAATCCCTGCATGAAGCGATTCTGTGTACTCTCTTCAACCTGTGCTGTTATAACGCATATTCTCTTCCTGTTGCTCATCTGATCATCCCCAACTGCATTTTTAAAACATTCTTTATGCAATTATATCATGTTTGCAGGCTAAAAAAAACCTTATTTATGCAATTTGACAAATGCCATAGTTTCTATCTACATTTTTAGTCTATTTTTCACCTCAAGCGCCGTGCGAGTGGTTGCAAGGCCTCCACGCGCAGTCTCCTTCAGTGTATCGGACATGTCTGCACCGATACACACCTTCACCCCCTGCCGTGTGTGAGCTCGACGGTCCAACCATTACAGGCCCCATTATGTCAAATATATTCATACTGTGTTTTCTCCTCCGATTTACGCAGGCACATCTTAACTGTCTTTTTTCTTTTTCTGCCCGAAAAAGCAGGAAAGCGTACAAAATCCAAAAATCTTGTACGCTTTCTATTATTTTGGACTATATCCAGGAAATTTTTTTCGCAAACCCGCTTACTCTGCTTTGAGCACATAGAGTCTGGAATCATAGTCTCCGCAAGGCATATCCTCTCCGACTATCTCTCCCGCCGATGTGTCGCTGGTGATGAGTCCGAGGTTCATCAGCTCATCGCCATAGCATGAAGGGCCTGCGATGACATTGACTGCAGAATCCTCTCCTTTGTCTCCTGACACTTTCTCATATATCAGCTTTCCATCCGGTGTCTTGCTCACTGTGAGTGCCTGTCCTCCGAGCACATTGCAGCTATATAACGCATCCGGATCAAGACCGTGGAGCTTCATTCTTGTAAAACATTTGTTAGGTGTGTAGAGCGTTCTGAACCACGCAACTATGGCGGTCTTCTTATCGTCTGACACGACCATCCAGCCGCACTCCTCATCTTCAAATGGACTTGCAAGTCTGTAGAATGTTCCGTACTGGATCAGCTCACGGTATACCTTCATGAACCTGACCTGCTCCTTGACTTCCTCTATCTCATCAGCGGTAAGCTTGCCTAGATCCAGCTCATAGCCAAATGTTCCGAAGTATGCAGCATTTGCACGGGTTCTCAGCGGAGCCTCTCGCCTTGTCTGGTGATTTGGCACAACCGACACGTGGCTTCCCATGCTGCTGATCGGGTAACACATGGACGTTCCATACTGGATCTTGACTCTCTCTATGGCATCCGTGTCATCGCTTGTCCAGCCCTGTGGCGCATAGTAGAGGATACCCGGATCAAAACGTCCGCCGCCGCTGGCACATGACTCAAAGAGTACATGTGGAAATGTGCTCGTAAGTCTCTCATACAGATCGTACACACCAAGTATGTATCTGTGGAACACCTCGCCCTGTCTGTCAGCCGGAAGAGCCGCACTATAGCACTCGGTGATACTTCTGTTCATATCCCACTTCACATATGACACCTTTGCCGTGCTGAGTATCTTTGCCATCATCTCATATATTCTGTCAACGACCTCTTTTCTGGAGAAATCCAGAACGTACTGGAATCTTCCGTGTGAGTCATGTCTTCCTGGAACTGAAAGTATCCAGTCTGGGTGCTCTCTGTAGAGGTCTGAGTCTTTATTTGTCATCTCAGGCTCGAACCACAGTCCGAACTTCAGACCTACCTTCTCTATATCCTCTGCAATTCCTGTGATTCCCTCCGGGAGTCTGTCTGGATTTGCAACCCAGTCTCCAAGCCCTGCATGGTCTGTGGTTCTGGCTCCAAACCAGCCGTCGTCAAGAACGAACAGCTCAACTCCGCACTCCTTTGCCTTCTGTGCGATGGCTATGAGCTTCTCTCTGGTGAAATCAAAATATGTCGCCTCCCAGTTATTGATAAGGATTGGTCTTGGCTTGTCTCTCCACTCGCCTCTCGCAAGTCTCTTCTGGTACAGCTTGTGGAATGTCTGGCTCATCTTGTTGAGTCCCTGGTCTGAATACACAATAACTGCCTCAGGAGTCTGGAAATGCTCTCCTGCATCGAGCTTCCAGTCAAATGTATCCGGATTTATTCCGGCCAGAATACGGGCTGTATTTCTCGTGTCAACCTCTGCCTGTATCTTAAAATTGCCGCTGTATACAAGGCTTATTCCAATCGCCTCTCCCTGGTTCTCGTCCGTTGTCTCTCTCTTCAATGCGATGAACGGATTGTGCTCATGGGATGAATGACCACGGTTGCTGCCTATCGACTGTAAGCCCTGCTCGAGGTCTCTTGTTATTATGTGGCGCTCCCTTGCCCATGCGCCCGAGAGCTGCATCCACTGGTAATCAGGATCAGGGAGATCCAGGCACATGCTGTAAGCAGTGGTGAGATGTACCGCCTCTGTGCCTTCATTTACATACTCTACGCTCTTTGCTATGACTGGTCTGTCGCTCCATATTGTATAAAGCATTCTCGCCTTTATGCCTGTGAGTGAATCCTTCAATGTGACGATCAATGTCTCTGCCTCGTCATCATTCTCTGTGTATGTTGCCGGCAGTGCCTCAAGCTTTGGCTTGCCCGCATTTACCTCATGTGATACATATACAAAATCTGATATCCTGCTGCCATTTGACTGAAGGACTTCAACCATCGGTGCTCTGTAGTCTGTGGTTCCGTACACAGGAAGCTCCTGCTTCACTGACTCAAGTGAGAACAACCTGTCGTCGTCATATACATACTGGAACATAGGTCTCTGGACGAGCTCCAACAGATGTGAGAAATCCTCTCTGTCCCTTATCGCCTTACCATAGTACAGATTTCCCAGATGTCCGTTCGGGAGCACCGTCATGATGTAGCTTATCTCACCATTTGTAAGGTGAAATGTCTGTGTCTCTTCGTGAAATATAATACCCATAAGTGTATCTCCTTTTCTCCATTTATTTGTCTGAGCAGACAACCTCCGTTACGCCTGTACACTGCACACCCTCTGCTCTTAAATCTCATGTCTGACTGCTTTTTATACAGCTATTTTAATATCTGGGTATTATATTTTATATGGAAAAAAGTTGACCAAATATGGTACTGCTGATGGTTAAGTTGGGTGATTATTCTGAACTGTGAATACGCTTTGAACATTAAGACATATCTTGCATTTAATGATCCATTCACTTTGTCTATAGATTTGAGCAAAGTATCCCAAAAGTATACAGACAACGAAAAAAGCCTGAATACTGATACCAGACCAACTGTAATTTTCAATCAGTCTCCACCAATATTCAGGCTTTTTCTGCCAGCTCCGGCCTACACCGCGTACACCACAGTCTCATAAGGTCTGAGCGTACCATCATAATCCGCATAATTACCCATAAGCACATCCGCAGTCTCAGGAATTGCATAGCCCACATCCTCACCGGTCATGTTGACAACAACATATACCGTTCTGTCTGTGCTTTCTGCATTTGCTCCAGTTCCACATGCACACTCAATCTGAACCGGCTTGCGCCTGTACACTATGATTCCTGCATTATCCGTCTCCACATCCTCCAGGTCTCCGTAGATGAGAGTCTGTGTGTACTCTGAGTGATTTCTGAGCTGTATCATCGCCTTATAAAAGTTAAGCACAGAATTCTTATCAACGCTCTCAAGCTCCACCGTCTGGAGGTCACACTGATTGTTGCATGCCAGCCATGGCTCATGCGCTGAAAATCCAAAGTTTTTTTCGCTGTTCCACTGCATTGGAAGTCTTGACTGGTCGCGGCTCCTTATATTTACGGATTCCATCGCCTCAGTCTCACTGTATCCGGCTTCAAGGCATCTCGCATACTGTCCCTTGGAATTGATATCGTCGAGCTCATCTATATTGTCAAAATGAGTGTTGATCATTCCAAGCTCCTGTCCCTGATATACAAATGGCGTGCCCTTCAGGAAGAAGAACAACGCGCCAAGCGCCTTTGCCATCTGTGTCCTGTATTCAGGTATATCACCGGCTGGGAAGTATTTGCCTATACTTCTAGGCTGATCGTGGTTTTCCAGGTAATTCGCCGCCCATCCAATCTTTTTCACGAGTCTCTGATTGGTGAACAGCTTGTCCTTGAACTCCTCTATCGTCCAGTCTCTCTGGTGCAGCCAGAGATCGCCCGGATTGATATCTATGTCTGTGTAGCTGAAGTCAAATATCATGGAGAAATGTCCATCTCTTCCAATGTATTTGTCCAAATCCTTACTTGGAACTCCAGGAGTCTCTGCGACAGTCACAAAGTCTCCTCTGCCATATGTGTTAAGCTTTAACTCGTGAAGGAACTCATCTATTCCCGGCCTGTTGAGGCAGCATTTGCCAACATCGCATCTGCCGTCCTCGCCGTCTGACGGCATAGGCGGGAATGAGAGGTCTTTCTTGATAAATGTGATGGCATCCATTCGGAATCCGGCAACTCCCTTGTCGAGCCACCAGTTCATCATGTCGTAGAGCTCCTGTCTCATCTCCTCACATTCCCAGTTGAGATCCGGCTGCTCCTTCGCAAATGAATGGAAATACCAGCTGCCATCCTCAATCTGTGTCCATGTGCTTCCACCGAAATTAGATCTGAGATCTGCAAGTCCATCTATGTTGTCCTTAAATATATAGTAATTTCTGTATTTGCTGTGTCTGTCCCGGCACGCCTCCTGGAACCATCTGTGCTGGTCTGATGTGTGATTGATGACCATGTCCATGATGATCTTGATGCCATTTTCATTTGCACATCTTATAAGTTCATCCGCATCCTCTATGGTTCCAAACTCAGGATTCACATCGTAGTAATCCGATATGTCATATCCGTTGTCCTTCATAGGCGACTTGAAGAATGGACATATCCACACAGCGGTCACGCCAAGTTCTTTGAGGTACGGCAATTTCTCGGTTATCCCCTTCAGATCTCCTATGCCGTCTCCGTTGCTATCATAGAAGCTTCTAGGGTATATCTGGTAAAATACCGCCTCTTTCCACCATTTTTTGTCCATATTTTATGTTTATCCTTTCACAGCTCCGGCTGAAATTCCCTCGATGATATTCTTCTGAAGAATGATGAATATGATCACAATAGGGATGATACAGAGAAGTACTGCAGGGAAGATGAGCTCCCATGGATTTCCGTACTGTCCTGACAGACTCTTTGCATAATATAAGCTCAGCGTGAGCGTCTTTTTGTCGTTATTTCCTATTACGAGGAATGGAAGAAGGTAATCGTTCCATATCCACACTGCATTTGTGATGACAACTGTCATGGTCGTCGGCTTTAAGAGCGGCATGACCACATATCTGTATATCTGGAATATATTTGCTCCATCGAGCATGGCTGCCTCCTCAAGTGACAGCGGAATACTCTTGATGAATCCTCTGTACAGCAGAACCGACATACTGATTCCAAAGCCTCCGTACATGAGGATCAGACCCGGTGTGTTCTTGAGTCCCAGCTTGTCCATAAGTGATACCAATGGGTACATAACTGACTGGAAAGGTATGAGCATGGCTGCTGTGTACGCGATGAAGAGTATATTTGCCACTTTGGAATCTGTTCTGGCAATTGCCCATGCGGCAAATGAAGATATGAACACGATAAGTGCCACAGCTGCAACTGTTATGAGTACTGTCTGAAGCAGGCTGCTGCCGAGATTTATCTGCTCAGCTGCATTCTTCAGATAGTCCAGATTCCATGACTTCGGGAGAGCTATTGGAGATGCTACTATCTCCTGCTGTCCCTTGAACGAATTGACGATCAGGAACCATATCGGGAATATGGTCACGATTGCCAATACAGCGAGTATAACCACTATGATTGCTCTTTTGATCTTGCCTCTTACTCCCATTATGATTCGATCTCCTTTCTCTTAGTGATCATTACCTGAGCTATAGATATAACTGCAATGATTACGAAGAATATAACTGCCTGTGCCTGTGCCTCTCCGTATGCCGGAGGAGAGCTCTCTCTTACTGTTTTCAGTATCATGTAGGATATCATGGTCGTTCCGAAATTGCCCTCTGTCAGAGAAACGTTGAGGTCGAGCATCTTGAAGCTGTTTGCCAGTGACATGAAGAGAACTATCGTAAATGAAGGCATGAGAAGCGGAAGTGTGATCTTCCTGAAGCTTGTCCAGCCTGTGGCTCCATCTATTCTGGCCGCCTCATAAATATCCTCTGAAATATTGTTGAGTCCGTTGAGGTAGATTATCAGGTAGTAACCTGCAACCTGCCATACTCCGACAATGGCATATGCCAGAAGTGCCTTCCACTGATTCTGAAGCATGTTGTTGAGCACCTCTACATGTACCACACCGTCTGTTCCAAACAGTGTCTGTGAAAATACATTTTCAAATATGAAACGCCATACATAACCCATGGCAAGCATTCCAAGTACATACGGAAGGAACAGTACCGTTCTGAAAAGTCCCTTGCCCTTGGTGAGCTTCTTGATCATGAGTGCCAGAAGAAGACTGACAACATTCTGTGCTATTACTGCAAGTACAGCATATATGGCCGTGTATCCAAGTGACTGAAGGAAATCCTTTGACTTGAATATGCTTGTATAATTCTTAAGTCCCACCAGTGCGTTCCACCAGTGCTCCCCACCTACGAAGTATGAACCTCTCCACTCAGTGAAGGAGTAGATCACACCCTCTATAAAAGGAACTATGATAACCAGCAGAAACAACACTATAGAAGGCAGAACCATAAACCAGAATTTTCTCTTGTAAAATCTTTTCATAGTTTTTCCTTTCCTACATTTAGCACCAGCCATGCAAAATTTGCCTTCGTTGTATGATCGCATTGCTTCGCAATGCGATAGGTCGTCGATGCCATTTTAAGATGTGGCTTCGCCACATGGGCATCTCCTCGGTCAAGGCTGGTGCTGCCTGTCAGATTCCCATCGGGAATCTGACATATCTTAAACTACTACTCCTTGATGCTGTCCTTCCACTTTGTCAGTGCATCTTCCACACCTGTTCTTATAGTGTTCTCATCCCACTGATCAGGATTTGTAAACAACTGCTCCTGAATAGTTGCACCGATGGTATTGAGTCCCCATGACTCAGGGAATGCATCGAAGTCATTGCCCATTACAAGGTCATTGCTCATATAGTATACAAGTGAATTGCTGAGAGGATTCTCAAGCTTCTCGCTCTCGTCTGCGTTGAATGGGACAAATGCAAATTTGTTGGTGATGTAATCTTTTCCTGTATCTGATGTGTAGAGCCATACAAGGAAGTCCTCAGCGGCTTTCTGCTCCTCTTCGGAATCCTTCTTGTTGATAACGTAATACTGTGAAACGAACTCAGGGATTGAGCTGTTCATCTTGTCAACTGTAACGCCCTCAGCTGAGATGTCACTCTGCTCAAGGTTGACCTTCATTGGGAGCATTGTGAGTCTTGATGCCTTGTCTGCATCCACACCTGCGATGGTTCCGTATACCCAGTTACCCTGCTTGATGAACATTGCCTTACCCTCGGCAAATGTCTGAACTGCCTGATCATATCCTGTCACTGTTGAGTTGATGTACTCTGATCCACGCTCTACCTTGCCGCTTGGTCCTGCTGTGTAGCTTGAAAGCATATCGAGCTCCTGAACCATCTTTACAAGTGGCTCCTCAAGCTTATCAACATCTTCCTTTGTAGCTGCTGCCGTTGCATTGTAGTTAGGGAACACTGCATTCAGTGCGTAGTTTGTATAGTGGTTTGCATATGTCCACTTCTCAGCGCCTGCGATTGCAAACACTCCGTTCATGTTCTCTGTTGTGGCTGTCTTGTCCTTTGCCGTGGTGTATGCATTGCCTGAAAGTGTAACCTTCTCGCCACCCTTGCCGTTTATGTAATCATCGATTGCCTTGATCATGCCGGTGAACTCTTCATAATTGGCACTTCTGTAATCAGCGACAAATGCGTCTGCGTTGTCAAGTCCAAATACATCACATATCATCTGTGTATCTGCGATAAGTCCGTAACCCTCTACGTTGTAAGGGATTCCGCAGCTTGCTCCGCTCTCATCTGCGAGCTGCATGCTATCTGGGATTGAATCGTAGATTGACTTTAACTCTTCATTATTTACTGATGTTGATGGAAGTACAAATCCGCCCTCATTCCACTCTGTGAACTGTGCCTGGTTTATCGCGTACAGTGTAGGATAGTTCTTGGAATTCATCTCAGATCTGAGTGTCTCCATGGTCTCCTGTGTACCACATGTGTAAACCTTAACCTTAACTCCTGTCTCTGTCTCATAATCCTTGCACAGATCCTGGATACTGTCTGCGATCTCAGACTTTGTGTTGTAAATATACAGATCGTAATCCTTCTTTGCTGAACCACATCCTGTCATAGATGAAAGTCCCAGCATCATAGCTGCTGAAAGCGCACATGCTACTAATTTCTTTGCTCTCATAACCTTTTCTCCTTTTCTTGCTTTGAATTTTCCCTCTTGTTAATTCTTGCTATCATTTATATTGTCCCGATAAAACATATTTCATAAGCGCTTGAATGAAACATGTTTCATTTGCATTAAGATTATCACATGAAACATGTTTCGTCAATAGGGGATTTATAGATTTTTGTATTTTGTGCTCTTAGCAAGTTTCTTATGTTTTGTACCCGCATAAAAAAGAAGTTCATGATTTTTGAGTGGCACCTCATTTTCTCTTCATGAACTTCTTTTCGTAATCATACTATAAAGTTGTATCACCTTTTTCTACGCTCACCGGAAGTAGTATAAGATTTCCGTCTATATGTGTGTTTCTCTCTTTTGCGCTGTCGATCTGATCTGCGGTTGCACTTTCAACCTGTCCTTCGGCATCATCTTCCTCCTTCGGTCCGTCGATCATCTCCATAAGCTGGCGTACTGCCTCCTGGGCGATCTCCTTGTACGGCTGATGTATCGATGTGAGACTTGTCGTGCTGGCGTTGGTTATGTACGTTCCGTCGTATGCCACGATCGCCAGGTCATCAGGAATCTTTTTGCCTATGGCAAGTGCCGCCTTTAGGAATGCTATCGCCGGCATGTCTGCGGCAAATATTCCGTCCACGTCAGGATACTCCTCCAGTATGCATTTTGCCATCTCAAAATATCCATGAAAATCAAAGTCGTTCCACTGTATTGGAACTCGTCTGGATTTTATCCCATTCTCGGCAAGGACTCTATCTAGTTCCTCATGACACTCAAATGACATGATATTCTTATCTACCTTGATTCCTGATATGTGGATGACATATTTGCATCCACTGTTTATAAATTCCTGGGCAGCAAGTTGTCCGCCCATCTTGTGATCCGACACTACGACAGGAAATTTGCTGCCAACCTTATAATCCAGCATGACCATCGGCTTATCTATCTTCTGGTATTCCTTCGCCGTACATGCCGACGTTCCGCATATGATCCCATCCACGATGTTGGACTTTAACAGCTTGAAACACTCCTTCTCCCTCTGCTTGTCATCGGATGTGGAAAAAAGCATAAACTTGTATTTCTTCTCATAAAGTATCTTTTCTATCTCCGATGCCAGTGATGAGAACCATGGGTGCTGGATATTTGGAACCAACATCGCAATGGAGTTTGATCTGCCCTTGAACATGCCTCGCGCAAGCTCATTTGGAACATAATCCAGTTTCTTCATCGCATCTTCTATCTTCTTCTGAGTCTCGGGTTCAACTTTTGCCGTGCCGTTGATAAGTCTCGACACCGTGCAGATAGCAACACCGGCCTCCTTTGCAACATCTCTTATACTTGCCATATATAAATATACTCTCCTTATGAATTTCAGACTGTAGTCCATGAAACTTGTTTCATAAGAAGAGTATACCATAATACTTTCCGTAATGTAAATTGTGTAATATGACGATAATCAGCTCAAAAGCTCATCTATCATAGCTCCGTCAAATGTCACGCTCTGAACGTGATTTACCTCGATCTGGTAAAGCGCATGTGCAACTATGTGCTCTGCAGCCTGCTCTATATCTCTGATTCCGGTCACGCCGTCGCACTTCTTGATGACAGCATCCACGCCGTCTGGAAGGATGATGCACTCGCTCCCTTCAAGTCCGATGCGCTTGAGCACCTTCGGCAGAACAAATTTGTTGAATATCTCCTTCTTCTCATCCGGGGTGTAATCCGGTATGTCTATAACAGCAAATCTCGACATGATTGGCTTGCTGATGTTCTCCTTGTCATTTGCCGTTGCTATAGGATACACGCCATTTGTCGGGATCATGCACTCCATGTAGTTGTCGGTGAATCCCAGGTTATCCAGGAGTGTCAGCAGTACATCGGCAGGATTGCCGTTGCCCTTGCCGGAATTTGCCTTGTCCAGCTCGTTGATGATGAATACGAGGTTAGATTCTCCAGCCTGTGAAAATGCCTCCATGATGATTCCCGGCTTGGCATTGGAATATACTCTTGAACTTCCTGTAAGCTGCTCCGGATCGTTGATGGAACTCATGTCGAGGGTCGTCCATGGAAGTCTGAGTATTCTCGCAACCGCATAGGCTATCTGTGACTTTCCTGTTCCGGCAGGTCCGCAGAGCAGAAGTCCGTATGCAGGAAGTGTATGTGTACGGTTGATCTGGATGATTGTCTCGATGATCCTCTGCTTTACCTTCTCCATTCCGTAGAGTTCCTCGTCCAGTATCCTTCTGGCCTCTTCCGGATCTATCGCCTCAAAGTAATTGCTCTTCCATCTGATGTTCATCGCCATGGAAAGTGCTCTCTGGGCGTGGCGTCTCTCCTCCGGTGATACCTCGCTGGATCTCGCAACCGCAAGATTTCTTCTGGCCCACAGCCTTATATTGTCAGGAAGTGTTCTTCCGGCGCAGTGCATGAAGTCAATGATGCTCTGCATGCTCGTGAGCTTCATGTCATCGCCAAGTGCCTCCTCCTCTTCTTCCTCCTCGGATTTCTCTTCCTCCGAAGGGGCATCGCTGGCAAGAAGTCTCTCTATCATAAACTGCAGGAATCCATCATTTGCCGAGAGCTTTGATCCGCCGCCAAACTCAGTCTCCCTTATCTTGTACACTGCGTAGCCCTCCGGTCTGTTCTCTCCCGACAGACGGACGTTGATGTGATTCTCGCCGAGCCATTTGAGAAGGCTTACAAATCTCGCATCTATCTTCATTATGTCGGCGGACTGAACTCCGTCCACCTCGTCAAATTCAAATGCTGTTCTCTTGATCGGATTGGTGAACTTTCCGCTGGAGTGGTGAGCCCACTTCCTGGTCGTGTTCTCAAGGATCATGATCGGCTTCTCCGCTGTTGCTGCAGACTCCGAAGACTGGAACGTCTCATATGTAACTATGTTCTTATTCTTGTTGTCACTTCCGCTGAAATCAAATACTGGCATATTTTCCTCCCTGTTTAATGATGTTTTATTGCAAGTTTAATCATACCTTGCAATTATAAAACATCATATTTTATTTTTCTTCAAACACCCGCATCCATCTTTCCCGTTTAAGCCTTGTGGTGAATAGGATTCCCCTGAAACAGAGCTCCACGCACATGGCGATCCATACACCATAGAGCCCCACCCTCGGTGCAAGTATGGCTGCAAGCGGTATCCGCACACACCACATACTTGCAAAGTTCATGCAGCTTGGGACCAGAGTGTCCCCGGCTCCCCTGAGTGCTCCCGAAGCAACTATGGATGCGGCGTAAAACGGTTCAGCAAATGCCTCTATCCTCAGCACTGCCGCACCTAGATTTCTTATCTCTTCGTTCGGGGTCAGTACACCTATCATGGCCGGAGCTGCTATGTACATTAGGACTCCGCCAACGGTCATAACCGACACACCTAATCCCATTGTAATCCATGCCATCCTTCTGGACAACTGTTTTTGTCCGGCTCCCACGCATTGTCCCACAAGTGTAGTTGCTGCCGCCTGTACTCCGTACCCCGGCATGTAGCAGAAGCTCTCCGCAGTCACCGCAAATGAATTGGCTGCGATGGCTATTGTTCCAAGGGGTGACACGATCCTTGTCGACATGACATACGCTGAGCACATGACCATCTGCTCAAGTCCCACAGGCGCTCCTATCTTTACCGCCCGGGCAAGGGTATCCCTGTGAAATCTCAAGTGCTCACCCTTTCTTAAATGAAGTGTCCTGTTCTTCCACAGAAGTGCAGTGACCATGATGGCACAGGTGACCGCCTCCGCCGTGATGGTTCCGAGCGCCGCACCTGCAACGCCAAGTCCAAGTCCCGGCATGGTAAATGTTATGCTATTTATCTGCACACTCCTTGTCTGGAATATAAACAGCATATTGAAAAATACGTCCATCACACAGCACATGACATTCAATATGCCCGGAAGGCGCATATTTCCGGAACTCTGGTGCATACCACCCGCTATGCTGTTCATCTGCAGAGCGGGAAGCCCCAGCATGTACACAAGGAAATACTGGCTTGCCATCTTCTGTATCGCAGCTTCACCGCCGAGCCATCTCGGAAGCGGTGTGCTTATAAGTGCTGCGATGAGTGCAAGCATGGCGCTTATGCACAGGGCTATTATGAGTCCCTGTTTCATGATATTTCTGGCAGATTTATCCTCACCGGCCCCCACAGCCTGGGCTATCTGCACAGTAAATCCTGTAGTCACCGCAATGCATAGCCCGCCAAACAGCCATGTCGTGGACGAGACAAGTCCGATGGCTCCCGATGCATTTGCACCAAGACGCCCCACCATGGATGCATCGATGTACTGCATGACAATGGACGAGATCTGGGCAAGGATCGCCGGGATGCTGAGCCTGACCGTAAGTCCTATCTGCTGGGATGCGGTCATGGACTTTCCAGATATCATGTCCTTCAGCAAGTTTTCACTGCTACTCATCTATATCTCCTTTTTTAGCCGCATTGTCTATGTTTACCGTCTCTGCGTTCATTTTTCTGAATGCCGTGGTTCCCTCGGCAAGTCTCTTCATGCCCTCTTCCACGATCGACCTTGGACATGCGATGTTAAGTCTGATAAATGCCTTTCCGTTCTTACCATATGAAAGTCCCGGCGACATATAGAGTCCGGTGTTCTTCCTGATAAATGCTGAAAGCTGTTTTGCGTTGTCAGTTATCTTACTGCAGTCAAGCCAGAGAAGGTATGTTGCCTCCGAGTACACCACCTTCATGTCAGGGATATTCTCAGATACAAATTTTCTCACATACTGCTTGTTCTCATAAAGATACTGTCTGAGACTGTCCAGCCACTCGCCGCCATTTGTAAATGCTGCTATCGCCGCATCCACCGCAAATGCATTTGGCTCGGCTACCTCGTCTGTGTTCAGCCCTCTCCACATCTTGTGTCTCAGGAATTTATCCGGAACCACAATAGCCGCGGTCTGGATTCCGGCTATGTTGAAGGTCTTTGTCGGCGCAATACAGGTCACGCTTATATCCCTGCATGTATCAGATGCCGTGGCAAATGGCACATACTCCTTTCCGGGATCGGTAAGATCGCAGTGTATCTCATCCGAAATGACCGTCACACCGTACTTTGCGCATAGCTCTCCCACATGGGCAAGTGTCTCCTTATCCCAGATCTTTCCCGCAGGATTCTGTGGATTGCAGAGTATCATGAGGCTGGTCTGTGGATCCGCAAGCTTTGCCTCAAGATCCTCAAAATCCATGGCATATTCCTCGCCGTCGTACTTCAGAGGGCTCTCCAGTATGTTGCGCCCATTGTTGTATATAGAATTGAAGAAAATATTGTAGACAGGGGTCTGCACCACCACATTCTCTGCAGGTGTAGTGAGTTTCCTGACCGCCGTTGATATTGCTGGGATGACTCCGGTACAGAACACCAGCCAATCCCTGTCTATCGCAAATCCGTGTCTGCTGCCCCACCAGTTCACGTAGGCATCTGCCCACTCGTCCGGGATGATGGAATATCCGAATATTCCGTGCTCCACCCGAGCTGACAGTGCCTCCCTGATGCACGGAGCCGTCTGGAAATCCATATCTGCCACCCACATTGGCAGTTCATTTTCCGGCACGTCCCATTTCAGGGAGCCTGTGCCGCGTCTGTCTATAACCTTGTCGAAATCAAACTTCATGTTTTCCCTCCACTTCATGGAGAGATTCCACGGCTGCTGTGGCAAACGGCTGACACATATAGAGTGCTCCATCACGTTCGTCTTTCCTCGCCTTGCTTTGCTTCTATCTGCACTGCGCTCTGCAAGCGATAAGGGCGTTGCTTGCGCCGCTCCGGCAAGAAGCAGCAAGGCTCAGTCGACTTCACTACCGATTGAGCACTCTATATATGCAAACTCGTTTCACCACAGCAGCCGCGGAATCTCATTTACGTTATGATATGCCACCATGTGTTTATCATCATTCTACGTAAAAATTATTATATTTCTCTTATTTATATTATCATATGTTGTCACACGTAGGACTGATGTTTTGCCGTGAATCTCTGTGCTTTAATTTAGTCCTGTACTATTATTTTTGTCTTTGACGGATCTACTTTGTCCTTTTCTATTATCAGGTTGTCGATGTGCTGGGCTTTGATGGTCCCTGACATCGGATTCATGACGCTGTCTATCTTGCTGCAGATGTCGGCATCCACTGCTGAGTATTCAAAGGCAAGTGTTGTGTTGATGAGCTTGCAGTTCTTCATCACAAGGTTATCGATGTAACACATGCCCTGAAGGCTCTCGATGGTGCAGTTCACCAGGGTGAGGTTTTTTGCGTTCCAGCCAAGATACTCGCCCGATATGAATGAATCATATACGGCCACGTTCTCAGTATTCCAGAATGCATCCTTTGAAAGCAGATTTGAGTTTCTTATCTCCACATTCCTGCATCCGTCAAATGAATAATTTCCATCAAGCTTCAGGCCATCTATCTTCATATTATTGCTGTTCATGGCAAAATAGTCACCCTTTGCTGTCACATGATCTATTGTCACGTCATCGCAGCTCCACAGTGTCTCCTCCGCATGGGTGAATGTCACATCCGTAAGCTCCAGGTCTTTACATCTGCGGAAGTTTTTTGGCGCCTGGATGAGTGCCCGCCTCACTGCGATATTATCTGTGTACCAGACTCCGGCTCTCGCCATCTCAAACCAGTGGCAATCCTCCGCAACGATGTTCTTGCTGTACCACAGCGGATACTTCCATTTGAACATGCTGCCGTACAGATTTATATCGCGGCTCTCCTTAAGTGGAGACTCGCCGTCATCAAATATCGTGTCATATATATCGAGATTTTTTCCCATGAAAAGAGCTCTCTCACCTGTCAGAAACTCTTGTCTTATAATCTTCTTTTCTTCTTTATTATCCATCTCGTTCATCTTCCTTTTGTATATTCTCTATTATATTATTGGCCTATTATCGCCATGTTATCACTTCTGGCAAATGCGAATATGACTGAGCTTATGACCGCACAGAATATCGCTCAAAAGACCACCGGCAGAGCAAACAGTAATATATCTATTCACCTGAATTTTGCTATATTAACAGACTTATCCGCTTAAATTAATGGATTCTCAACCTGTCCACTTTATATTATAATTTACACATACAAGTCTGGCATGTAAATAGGAATCTCATGTCTGACATTTTGGGGAAACAACAATTTCAGGGGGTATATCATGATTTTAACATCAGGGGATTCTATCAGTATTTTTTTCAGACTATTACCTTATACGACTTACATTATTCCAATAGCATCATTCATCATAGCTGTGGTCATCGGTCTTTCCATACGGGGTAAGGCATGCCGTATCGAGCGGGACTATACCAGAACGTCCGCCGATATCACATCTGTCAGAAGAGTCAGTAAAAGAACCCATATCAACTATGAATACCGCGACCAATCCGGAGTATTGCACAATGGTTTTCTCTCCGTCCGCGGTCTAACAAATTACAGCTCCATGTCGTCCATCGCAATATATTACAACCCAGATAATCCATCCACATCTTATACGGAAAAAACTTTAAGCAGTGACAAAAATGCACCATTCATCTATGGAAGTGCTGTTCTGCTTGGAACTCTGGTATTTTTATGGAGAAGACGCTGATTTCTCAGCGTCCTTTTTTATTATACCCTGATGAGATCCTTCGCAACCTCACCGGCTATGATAAGCCCTGCGACTGATGGCACAAATGCCACGCTGCCCGGGATGTCTCTGCGCTCTGTACATTTGTGTTCTGCACCCGGAGGACAAATGCAGTTGTTTCTGCAGCTTATCGCCATATCTTCGATCGGCCTTGTCGGAATCTCTTCAGAGTATACGACCTTGAGTTTCTTGACGCCCCTCTTCTTCAGTTCTCTTCTCATGACCTTCGCAAGAGGGCACACCTTTGTCTTGTATATATCTGCAACCTTGAACTGGCTTCCGTCAAGCTTGTTTCCCGCACCCATGCTGCTGATGATCGGAATGTTCTTCTCCTTACACTTCATGACAAGAGCGATCTTGGCTGTCACGGTGTCCACCGCGTCGACTACGTAGTCGTAGCTGTCCCAAGGGAAGTCATCCGCATTCTCCGGAAGGAAGAAACATTTGTGTACCTCAACCTCCACATTTGGATTGATGTCAAGCATCCTGTCCCTCATAACATCGGTCTTATACTTTCCAACTGTGCTCCTTGTCGCTATGATCTGTCTGTTGAGATTTGTCAGACACACCTTGTCGTCATCTATCAGGTCAAATGCTCCGACACCGCTTCTGACCAGCGCCTCGCATACATAACCGCCAACTCCGCCTATTCCAAATACCGCTACCTTAGAGCCTGCCAGCTTGTCCATGGCTTCCTTGCCAAATAGCAGCTCCGTTCTCGAAAACTGTGTTAACATCTCTTATTCTCCTAATATGATATATATCCCACTACAACTATATACAAAATAAGTTTTTTTTCAACTGAAATCTTATTGCCCCTCCGGGGACGGAGGTACCTGTCCCCTCCGTCCCTGATTTATATTGAGTACATGTATCCGATCCGGTCACTGTACTCCCGGGTGAGATCGGCGATGGTTTTGTTGTCAAGGACATTGTTGATGGCAGACTCAAGATCATCCCACACCTCTCCAATGACATCGTTCATGACCATGTTGGTGTCGCCATCCTCATCAACTCTGTTATCGATTGGTGATATCCTGCCCTCTATCGCCCTTAGCACCATCCCAACCGTGATCTCCTCCGCCGGCATGTTCAGACGGTAACCACCTCTCGGACCTCTCACGCTCCTTAAATATCCTGCCTTTAGCAGAGAAGATGTAACCTGCTCAAGATATTTGTCAGACAATCCACATCTTCTGGCTACGGCTTTGACAGTAACCGTGCTGCCGCTGTTTATCGATATATCTACCATGAGTCTCAGTGCATATTGTCCCTTTGATGATATTAACATTTTTCCGCCTCCTGTTCATTGTTATATTTTACCTATAGAATTACTATGAATTAGTTTTATTTTTTTTGGCAGGGAGAAAAAGCAGTTATATCATTGATGTTCTTACCTTATCTCCGTGCCAATTATTTTCCGTTTAATTCACTTGATTTTTATGATTATGTTTCTATACTGCCTACCATATGTTGCTGATCAGATACTCAAGTTATACCTTCTTTTTTAATCCGTTCAGGTATTCCTCAACATAATGGATAACTGCTGCACCATCTCCAACTGCTGTCGCCACCTGGCGCACTGCCTTGGTCCTCACATCTCCCGCAGCAAATATTCCCGGTGTGCTGGTCTGTCCGGTCTCGCCCGCTGCAACATAACCAGCGTCATCAAGCTCCACAACGTCACCGAGGAAGTCTGTGATAGGGCTTGTTCCTATGGCAATAAATACACCGGCTACCGGAAGCGTGAAATTGCTGTCTGCCTGTCCGTCCACTGTTTTCGGTGTCTTAACAGCGACCTTGAGTTCCAGCTTGCCCGGCGTTCCGCCTATCTCTGTCACCTGCGCAAATGGGTGGAATTCTATATTCTCAGTCTCAAGCACCTGCGCTCCGAGTATTTTCTCGCCTCTGAACTCATCTCTTCTGTGGATCAGATGTACCTTGCTGCACATCTTTGACAGATACAGGGCATCCTCAAGAGCTATATTACCTCCGCCCACAACTGCGACTTCTTTGTTCCTAAAGAACGCTCCATCACATGTGGCACAGTAAGAAACTCCTGCCCCTGTGAATTCCTCCTCACCGGGAACGCCAAGCTTTCTGTGCTTTGCACCCGTGGCTATCAGAACCGCCTTTGTCTCTATGTTGCTGCCATCCTCCAGGCTGACCTTTTTGTGATCACCGTAATCCTCGATGGCTGTCACCTCTCTGTCATCAAACTCCACGCCAAATGTATCCGCGTGTTCTCTGAACTTCATACCCATGTCAAAGCCGCTTATGCCCGGCAGTCCAAGGTAGTTGTCAACCTGCTCTGTATTCACGATCTGCCCGCCGGAGAATGCCTCCTTCTCCAGTACCACCACGTCCAGCATCGCCCTCTTGGCGTAGACTGCGGCGGACAGACCCGCAGGGCCGCTGCCCACAATAACCAAATCTCTCATATTTCCTCCTTGTCGAAGAAGGTTGCTGTCATGTTTATGTGATGCTCCAAGGCTACGCACGACTCTGTCACCTTGTCTTAACTCCTGAATTGAACATCAGCCCATCAAAAGTCGCCTTCGGCGAGGGCTGACGCTACATGTCAAGTTTTCACAGAAAACTTGACACATTATTTGCATTCGCTCCCGCCCCCTATAAGGGCAGGGGGGCTCCCGCTCAGCAAGGAGCGACAAGCTTCCGTCGTCTATGTGCTACTCGCCTTTGGAGCATCACATAAACATGACAGCTTACTCTTCGATAACCGTTAGTTTTATTATGTTATTTCCAAACCACTCTTTTAATACTTATCTAATTATTTCTACAATATAGGAATATAAATTCCTTTTTAATGAGACATCTTCTGACCTACTAAGTCTCTCTAGTTCTCTTTGTATTTCTTTATCAGCTCACAGGTTTTGGATACGTCTTCCTTGCTGTGTGCGTAAGATACGAACATTGCCTCGAACTGTGATGGTGCAAGGTAGATTCCGTTGTCCAGCATGTATGAGAAATACTTTGCATACCTTGCGGTGTCGCTGGATATTGACGTGTCCATATCCACCACTTCCTGATCTGTGAAGAATACGCTCATCAGTGAGCCTATCTGGTTGACATGGACTGTGTCGCCAAATGTGCTTCTGACTGTGTCGGCTATCTGCCTTGTGCTCTTTTCTATCGCCGGATATATTGTATCCTTTTCCTTCTGGAGTATGCGGAGCGTTGTGAGTCCGGCTGTCATGGCTATCGGATTGCCCGACAGAGTTCCCGCCTGGTATACTCCGCCAAGTGGTGCCACCATGCTCATGACATCGCGGCGTCCGCCGTATGCTCCCACCGGCATTCCGCCTCCGACTATCTTGCCAAGTGTTGTGAGATCAGGCTTTACCCCGAAGTATTCCTGGGCACCGCCAAGGCTGAGTCTGAAACCTGTGATGACCTCATCAAATATAAGAAGTGCGCCGTACTCATTTGTTATGTCCCTGAGGAACTGAAGGAATCCATCATGCGGTGGGACAACTCCCATATTTGCGGCAACCGGCTCGACCACGATTGCGGCAATGTCTTTGCCCTCCGCCTCAAATAACTTCTTTACGCTGTCCTCGTTGTTATACTCTGCTATGAGTGTATGCTGTGTATACGACTTTGGAACTCCCAGGCTGTCCGGAACTGACTGTGTAAGTGCCGCCGAGCCTGCCTTGACCAGAAGTCCATCACTGTGTCCGTGATAGCAGCCGCGGAACTTTACAATCTTGTCTCTGCCTGTAAATCCTCTCGCCACTCTGAGCGCACTCATCACTGCCTCTGTTCCCGAGTTGACCATTCGTGTCAGCTCCATTGACGGCATGAGCTCATTTATCAGCTCTGCGATCTCGAGCTCTTTCCTTGTCGGTGCGCCAAATGTAAGTCCGTCATCACAAGCCGCCTTCACCGCATCTATGACTCTGTCATCGGCATGCCCCAGAATTCCCGGGCCCCAGGAACAAACATAATCCACGTAGGAATTGCCATCCTCGTCAAATATATGTGAACCTTTTGCTTTCTTCATAAATACAGGTGTCCGTCCCACCGAGCCAAATGCCCTGACCGGTGAATTGACGCCGCCCGGAATTACCTTCTGTGATTTCTCAAATAGATCCTGTGAATTTGTCATTGCCATTCTTCTTTCTATAATTTATCGTCCTGTGTGACTTTTTTCTTTGTTTCATTTTGTTTTTCGCAAAGCTATGTTATTTTAGCCGTTTAGATACAATATTATATCTTTTTCTATTTTATATTCCAAATAGATAAAAACGTCTCGTTATACATAGAAACTATTGTCCTACTCAGCTCTATCTTCTTTTAAGTGTTGATGTCGCATTCTCCTCATCAAGCCAGTGTGCCACGTCTATAGCGTGATAGGTTATGATGATCCCTGCGCCGGCTCTCTTCATGGCTGTCATGTTCTCCATGACGATCCTCTTCTCGTCTATCCAGCCATTTGCCGCAGCTGCCTTGACCATGGAGTATTCGCCGCTGACATTGTACACCGCTATCGGATAGTCCGTGTGTTTTCTCACATCCTTGACTACATCCAGATAAGCAAGTGCCGGCTTGACCATGATTATGTCTGCTCCCTCGGCGATATCCGCCTCGCACTCTCTCAGAGCCTCCCTGCCATTTGCGGGATCCATCTGGTATGTCCTTCTGTCTCCAAACTGTGGTGCAGAATGTGCCGCATCGCGAAATGGTGCGTAGTAACCAGATGCAAATTTCGCACTGTAACCCATGATCAGTACATCCGTCAGCCCGTTGTCGTCAAGTGCCTTTCTGATGTATGCGGTGTGTCCATCCATCATATCCGACGGAGCCACCATGTCTGCGCCAGCCTTTGCAAGTGATACAGCCATCTTGCCCAGATATGGAAGAGTCTCATCGTTGAGTATCTTGCCGTCATGGATAATTCCGCAGTGACCGTGTGATGTGTACTCGCACAGACAAATGTCCGCTATGACTATCATGTCCGGATACAGCTCTTTTATCCTCCTGACCGCTTTCTGCATGATTCCCTGGTCGTCGTACGCACTGCTGCCCACCTCATCCTTGTGAGCCGGTATGCCGAACAGGAGAACCGCGCTGATTCCAGCGTCCGCCACTCTGCGAAGCTCCTCCTCAAATGTGTCGAGTGAATACTGGTATATTCCCGGCATGGAGTCTACCGGATTCTTGATCCCTGTGCCCTCCGCCACAAACATCGGATATACAAGATCCTCCTTGTTAACCCGGTTCTCTCTAACCATATTTCTGATGGCCTCGCTGCCACGAAGTCTTCTGAGTCTTATCATGTTACTGCCTCTTTTCTCTAAAATAATAATCACCGATGGCTGATATAAGGTGCTCGATATCACCGACCTTCGGAACTATATCCGCATGATAACCAGCTTTCTCCAAAGCCTTCTCTGTCACATTTCCAAGTGCTGCTATGCGGATGTTTTTCATTATATCATGAATTTTTAAAGTACTTTCTGTATTATTCGTATGCTCCCTGCATGAATCAACATCATTCGGCATATGATCCATGCCAGATCCATTTTCCTCTGCGTCAAGGACTTTCAGGAATCCCCTGACACCTGACGCGCTGACAAATGTGATCACATCCAGATCTTTCAGATACTGTATGCTCTCCATCCTGCGGCCAACCACATCATATACTGGAATCTCCTCGTATGTTACGCCGCCCTTATCAAGTATATCAAGCATTGTCTCGCTGCCCTGAACGGCTCTCGGAAGGAGAAGTTTCTCTCCGTCATTCATCACATTTGCAAGTCCCATAGCAAGAGCGCTTGTGGTGTACTCGTCCGGCACATAGTCCGCTATGTAGCCTTCGGATCTTAACGCATCCCTTGTTCCGGCACCGACCACCGCAAATTTCAGATGAGCCAGTTTTCTGACATCTATATTCCACTCCCTGAGCCATTTGAAAAACAGGGTTATGGTGTTCTGACTGGTAAATGCCAGCCAGCTGTAATCTTCTATATGTTCCAGAGCCACGCACAGCCTGTCCTTCTCCTCTGTCTGCTCCACACTCATATCCACTATGCTGTAGGACTGACCACCGAGCGCATCTATTGCAACTCTCATCTTCTCGCGAAGCTTTGGCGTTCCAACTAGTCCAACGTGGACATTCTGAAGCGGTCCTCTGTTCGGTGCAGTAAAATCCAGTGCTGCATTTTCACCCACGACTATGATCGCAGGAGATTCAAGCTTTGCCTCGTTCACCTTGTCCGCAATTGTCTGTATATCGCCGCGGACTATCCTCTGCCCTGGCATGGTTCCTTTGGAAATGACCGCGACCGGAGTATGTTCCTCCGCCCCAGTCTGAACAAGTCTCTCCATGATCTGTGGCAGTCTGTTCAGCCCCATCAGGAACACGCTTGTCCCTTCCTGATTTCTGATGTAGTCGTAGTCATCTAAACCACCTTCATCAGATCTGTGTATGTCCGCCCGCTTGTGTCCTGTTATCACGTGAAAGCTTCTGCTCGTTCCTCGGTGTGTCACCGGTATGCCGCACACCTCCGGAACCGCCACTGCGGATGTTATTCCCGGTATCACCTGAAATGGGATCCCCGCTTTTAGAAGTGCAGTCACTTCCTCGCCGCCTCTTCCAAACACAAATGGATCGCCACCTTTGAGGCGCACCACCATGTTGCCTTTGCGGCCTTCCTCAACAAGTATCTCGTTTATCTCAGGCTGCTTCTTGTAGTGGCTGCCCGCCTGTTTGCCGACGTATATCCTGCGGCAGTCCGGCTTCACCATCTCCAGAAGCTGATAAGTTCCAAGCCTGTCATATATGATTGTATCGCATTGTTTTATGAATTCCAGGCCCTTCACCGTGATGAGTCCCGGGTCGCCGGGGCCTGCGCCTATTAAATATACCATTTTGTTCTCCAATACGCTGGGTGTGCCACAACCTACTTTATCAACGCCTCTACCAGCTGTTCCCATTCTGCGGTGTTTCCTTCTACCGTCTTTCTGTGTATCTGGATTTCTTCATCTTTCTCTTTGTCCGATGAAGCCGCATCTGCTTTCATCAGGCTTAGCTTCATGTGGTCGCCATGAAGTTCTGAGTACACGCCTATCGGTTCGTGACAGCCGGCGTTCAGGCGATTCAGAACTGCGCGCTCGCATGTGAGCTGTGTGTATGCCTCTGTGTCATTTATCGCTCTGACCATGTCGTATACCTCGCCAGAGGTTCGTGTCTCTATGGCTATGATTCCCTGACATGCTGCCGGAAGCATGGACTCTGTGCTGATGTATCTGAATGTAAGTTCGTCCTTGTGCACTTCAAAGCATTCTGTGCTGTCATTGCCTTTGTCTTCAATAACTCCCAGGCGCTCAAGCCCTGCCGCTGCAAGAATGATGGCATCGTATTCGCCATCTTCCAGCTTCTGTATGCGGGTACCGACATTTCCTCTCAGATTCTTACACACCACATTTGGATACATGTCTCTTATCTGGTACTGCCGTCTTAGGCTGCTGGTTCCCACCACGAAACTGTCGTTTCTGTCAAATGACCTGCCGCTCTTATATATGAGAACGTCCTGCGGACAGGCCCTTGGAAGTGTGCCCGCTATCGTAAGACCTTCCATGATCTCCATCGGCATATCCTTGGCACTGTGTACCGCTATGTCTATGTCACCTTTAAGTATAGCTTCCTCGAACTCCTCGACAAATACCGCTTTGCCTCCGAATTCCAGAAGCGCTCTGCTGGTGTCCCGATCCCCCCGGGTACTCATTGTAATCATCTGAAAATCAATCTGGGAAAATCTCTCTTTGAGTGCCTTTATCACCAGTTCAGTCTGAGCAAGAGCAAGCATGCTGCCACGGGTTCCAACTTTTACTGTTTTTTTCTGTCCTCCGCTTTCGCAATCCAAACCGTCACTATTGAATCCATCTGCCATGTCATTCTCCGCAAATTTACGAATATTCGGTTTATTTTTACCATGTCCATTCTCAACTCTCATCTAACAGACTCCTAACCATTTGCTGAAATGCTTTCTTTCGCTCTTCCTCGCCGTCTATCTGTGCTTTGATCTGCTCCCGGAGCTCCCCCATCCGCTCCGCTATGTCGCCATAACTCCTGCCTAAATGGCTCTCTATATTTCTCTTAATCGTTCCCGCAAGCACCGGACTCTGTCCTCCAGTGGAAACGCTTATCACGACCTCTTTATCCTTTATGATCGCCGGAAAGTAGAATCCACAATCCGATTTCACATCCACCACATTTACCAGTATGCGCTGCTGCCTGCAGAGCTCAGCCATGTCGTGGTTGACCTTCTCATCGTCCGTCGCCATTATGACGACAAATGCACCGTCAATATCCTGCGGCTGCACGCATCTTTTCACAAGTGTGAGATGTCCTGAACTATATTTATCCGATACACACAATCGCTCCGCCAGTTCTAAAAGCTCCGGGCAGAACTCCGGTGACACCACCGTGACCACCGCGCCAAATTCCAGCATGCTGCACACCTTTCTGTATGCAACAGTTCCGCCTCCTGCGATCAGGCATCTCTCATTATTCAATTCTATCATAAATGGGAAATACGACATCGCTACCTCTAATTTCTATTATTGAGTCTCTATTAAAAAGCACCAAAAGTTGTTCCAATTATCTGACATCTGACATAAACATCATCAGCCGATGATACTGCATAACCTCAGGCAAACAAGCAGTATTCAGTTCTCACATCCGGCAGTCACAATACTGTCCAGCATTTTCTCAAATGCATCATACTCAAGCTGTCCTTTGAGTTTATATACCATCTTTGCGCCATCTATAGTCTTAAGCTTCGCCATCACGTCTCCGTGCTCCCTGTTGAACCTCGAAAATGCTATGTTCTTCATGATCTCGTCAACCTGCGATATGAGCCACGGCTCCATCTCTGTGATTGTCTTTGCCCTGCTTTCATTGTTCTCTCTGGAGAGTGTCCTGATATAGTCTATGTCACGCAGCACACATCCGTCCACATCTGAGACCGCAGGATCAATGTCCTTTGGCATTGCCAGATCAAGGAGCAATCTCCGCTTCGGCTGCATTTTCACAGCCTCCGCCAGCTCATCCCTGACAAATGTATAATGCGGGCTTGCTGTCGCACTGATGATGACATCCGCCCAGGCTGCCAGCTCATATCTTCTGCTGTAGTCCTCTATCCTGATCTGCTGATGTCTGTCAAATATGCTATCTGCACTGTTGTGACTTCTGCTTGTGCCTGTTATCTCTATATCTGGTGCAAGATCTGCAATATCCTTGACAACTATGCTGCCTATCTTGCCTGTGGCTCCTACGACTAGGATATGCCCGGTATTTGCCTTTTCAGCATCCACACTCTCAACTTGACTGCTGCTTACCACATCACTTCGAACATCTCTGCACGTGTTTTCAATGCCGCCATTTCTTGTAAAATTCACTGCCTCCCGTGCTGACAAGGTTCCGACGGATACCGGAAGTCTCGTAGTGTCACTCTCCGTCGCCACCGCCTTTGCCGCCGCAAGTGCTCCCTGAAATGCTATATTCAGCTCGCCGTCACAGGCTCCAAGCTTCTTTGCCACAAGATATGCGCTCTTCACCTGATGTATGATCTCCACCTCGCCGAGCACCATGGAATCCATACCACACGCCACTCTGCACAGATGTAACATACACTGGAATCCCTCATAATTCATGCTATATCTTCTTATGAGGCTGACAGGGACATCCCTATCATTAGCCAGAAGCATTTCTACCTGTTCAAGCAGTCCACCTCGCCCACCGGAAGCTTCACCGCTGCTCATTTTTCCTGTTATAACAGACCCACATGGCTCACATTTATCCGTAAAGTATATTTCCATCCTATTGCAGGTCGACAACACGACACATCCACCCACCGCAGCCTTTAGCCGCTCGGTGAACTGTCTCTGTCCTTTTGTCGAAAATGCAAAGCTCTCCCTGACATCGGCCGGTGTATTCTTATGATTTATACTTATGCAAAACATATCTTCAGTAACTCCAAATGAAAATTTATGACAAGCCCACGTAAAGAACAAGGGCGGGTATCAAAGCCCGCCCTGTTCTTTCAAATGCCTGCTATCTATCATGATTCTATAACAAGCTCCTCTATCGTCACATTCTTTTCCTCATCTATGTTGAAGGCTTTGAGTACCGGATTGTCTATCTCCATGAGGGAGAGGATCAGATAATTCAACTTGGAATCATATGCAAGTCTCTTATCCTCCTCCGAAGGTCTGGATGGAGACTCTGGATGGGAATGGAAGTTGCCAAGAAGCTCGTATCCATTTGCACGCATATCCTTAACTGCCGCAAGCTGCTCTCTCGGGTCCATGGAAAAATGCTCGTTGCTGGCGTCAATATTTGTCAGGAGATACACCTTCCTGATGTACTTCTTGTCTCCCTCTCTGACACCGCCGATCAGACCACAGGACTCATTTGGAAGGCCTTCCTTGCAGTGTGCAAGTATCTTCTCGTAATCAGACTTTGTCATGTACAACATCTTACTTCATATCCTCCTTATTATCAACTGTAACAGGATCTGTGCTTGAGGATACATTGTTTGTTGTATGCCCGCCCCCGACTGACAATACCATATCCGGGGTCGCTCTCGCTTAACTTGGTCTGCAGCGGTACTAAGGTGCTGCTTAAAGCACCACCTAAGTACCGGCGACCGCGTATTCCCCTGATATGGTATATGTTCATCAGGGGCGGCATAATAACAACCGTACAGGCATTCCTCAAGCACAGATACCTGCCTTGATCTTCTACTTACCATCACACTCTACCTGCTCGTAGTCGATGAGCTTGGTGATGGTTGGATTTGGTCCACATACAGCACATCCACAGCCCTTCTTGTGAGGGAGCTTTACTGTGTGGAATTCCATCTTAAGTGCGTCAAATGTAAGGAGTCTTCCTGTCAGAAGATCGCCAACTCCAATGAGATACTTGATTGCCTCCATAGCCTGAAGACTTCCGATAACACCGCCCATTGCTCCGATGACTCCGGCCTGCTTACATGTAGGAACCGCATCCTTTGGAGGTGGATCCTTGAATACACATCTGTAACATGGTCCCTCATCTGGAACATATGTCATGAGCTGACCCTTGAATCTGATGATTCCTGCATGTGAAAATGGCTTCTTAGCCATAACACAGGCATCGTTGATAAGGAATTTTGCAGGGAAGTTGTCTGTTCCATCGATGATGAAATCATAGTCCTTGATGAGATCCATGATGTTCTCTGATGTCACGAACTCTCTGTATGTGATCACATTTACATCAGGGTTCATGGCGTTCATGGTCTCCTTTGCGGATTTGACCTTTGCCTTGCCCACATCTGCTGTTCCGTGAATAATCTGTCTCTGAAGATTTGACAGATCTACCTCATCGGCATCAACTATACCGATGGTTCCTACTCCGGCTGCTGCCAGGTACATAGCGGCTGGCGCTCCCAGTCCACCTGCGCCGATGATCAGCACCTTGCCATTTAACAATTTCTTCTGTCCCTTCACGCCAACTTCCTGAAGGATGATGTGACGTGAGTAACGTTCCATCTGTTCGTTTGTGAATGCCATTAGAAGCTGCCACCTCCCATGAAGTAGAGGAACTCTACTGTATCGCCGTCCTTGAGCTCTGTTGTTGCAAATGCATCTGAGTCAACAAACTCATCATTGACTGTTACTGTGACATAGTCCGGATTCTCAACGTTCTCTGACACAATGATCTGAGCTATTGTTGTCTTCTCTGCTATCTCTTTCTTCTTTCCTGCTATTGTGACTGTCATTTTTCTTTCCTCCTGACGATTCATTTGCCTGTCCGGCGTTGCCAAACTGACATAAAATGTGATTATATACTTTATAATTTTAATTATATAGTTTCATTCTTCTGTACACCGGAAGTAATTGACTACAGTCAAATACTCCATTGTGTCACTTTACCAACAAATTTCTACAATAATTTGCCAACTTCCTCCTCCAGCGCATTTCTCTTCACAAGGCCACGGATGCGGGAAACCTCCTCGCCTCCCTTGAAGAAGAGTATAGTTGGTGACGCCATGACTGCGTACTTCTCAGCAAGCTCTGCGTCGAAGTTTACATTTACCTTGTATACATTTACCTTGTCCTCGTAGTCATCCTCGATGCCACCAAGGATAGGTGAGAGCTGCTTGCATGGTATGCAGCTGTCCGAATAGAATTCCACGATGGCCGGGAGCTCCGACTGAAGAACCTTCGCATCGAAATCCTCTGCACTGACTCTTACTGCCATTCATTTTCTCCTTTCCTGATCAATCCTCCAATTTTTTAACTATAAGATCATAAGTGCCATTCTCGTTGTCGATGAGCTTCAGGATCTGCTGTCCTTCCTCCTTGAAGCTTCTTGGTACGTTCTGTACAGGCTCGCCGTCATTCATGGTAACCGCAAGCACCTGTCCTATCTCAAGCTCCTCCATGGCTACCTTCGCCTTGACAAATGTCATCGGGCACACCACATCAGTTATATCTACTCTGTCATTGATTTCATAATCAGCCATTGTAAGCCTCCTTTAATACTTCTTTGAATTTGTCTAAGCCCACGCGCTCCAGTGTAAACTGGAAACGCTCGCTTGGCTTTGCATTGTCTGCAAAGAACTGTATTGCCGCATCTGTGATACGGAAAAGCTGCTCCTCAGATGTAACAACCGGAAGTAACTCCTCACCGCGGTGGATAGTATTTCCAAATAATCCTCCGAATGATACAAGGTATCCTGTCTCACCCTTCCATGCATCTGTAGGACATGCCTTTGCGCATCGACCGCAGTAGTTACATTTGTCTGTGTCGAGAATGATCTTGCCGTCCGCCATGGTGATCGCGCCCTCACGGCACGCCTTGACGCACACGCCACACATGATACATGATGGCTCATCCCACTCTACTACCATTGCGCCCTTGATTCCCACATCGTTCTCCTCTGCCTTCAGACAGTTGTTCTGGCATCCTGTGACACCGAACTTGAACTTGTGGGGAAGCTCCCTTGCGTAATATCTCGCATCAAGCTTCTTTGCTATATCATAAGTGTCTATATTGCCGCTCGGACAGATCTGATTTCCCTGGCACGCTGTGACTGTTCTTACTCTTGGGCCACACACACCCGGCTTACAGCCTCCCTTTGCCAGTTCTTCCTTTACCTCTTCCACATCGTCAAGCTTAACAAATGGGATCTCAACACTCTGTCTCGATGTGAGATGTACATGTCCATCTCCGTATTTCTCGGCAACCTCTGCTATCTTCTTGAGATTCTCTGCGGTAAGATTTCCTCCCACCACCTGAAGTCTCAGAGAAAAGTTATTCTTCTGCTTCTGTCTCATGAATCCGCCCTTTTTCAGAGCTGCGTAATCTACTGCCATATGTAGTTCCTCCAAATCATATTTACGTGTTCAATCAATTGCGAAACCTGAATGTTGTTTAACGCATGAGGTGATTTAGTATACCGATTAGGGGTCGCTTTCGCTTAACTCGGTCTTCGCAATTGCTTAACTTTCCAAGGCCTTCCGGAAGTCCTCTATGAGATCCTCCACGTCCTCGATTCCGACACTAATACGAATCATATCATCATATACGTTGGCGTCAAGCTTCTCCTGCTCTGTGCTGTGCGCATTCAGTGTTGATTCAGGATGCACGATGATCGTCTTTGTGTCTCCTATGTTCGACACTATCTGCGGTATTGTGAGCTTGTTCATCACCGCAAATGCCTTCTCCTTGCTTCCAACTCTGATAGTAATAATAGCGCCGTAGCCTCCGTGCAGCTGCTTATCCGCTATGTCATGCCATGGGCTTGAGGTAAGTCCCGGATAATTGACCTTCACTCCCTCCTGGCTCTCGAGGAACTTTGCAAGTGCAAGTGCGTTGCTGCAGCACCTCTCCATTCTAAGTCCCAGAGTTTCCATGCCGAGCATATTGTAAAATGCCGTCTGCGGAGCTATGCAGGCTCCTGTATTTCTAAAAAGTCCGTTTCTGAGCTTTGCTATGTAGGCGAACTTTCCGAACATCTTGTACTGCTGCAGAAGCGGATAACGCTCTGCGTCCCATTTGAAATTGCCGCTGTCAGTGATAACTCCGCTTATGGCATCGCTGTTGCCATTGATGTACTTGGATGTGGAATTGATGACTATGTCCGCTCCAAGTGTAAGCGGTGTGACCAGATATGCAGTTGCCACTGTATTGTCTATTAGGAGCGGAAGCCTGTGTGAATGTGCCAGCTCCGAAAGCGCCTTTATATCCACCACATCAAGCTTCGGATTGCCGATGGTCTCAGCAAATATCACTCTGGTGTTCTCATTTATCGCTGCCTCGACCGCATCCTTATCCGATATCTCCACAAATGTCGTCTTGATCCCAAATGCCTCCAGATCGTGGAACAGATCTATCGTTCCCCCGTAGAGTCCTGTGCTGGACACTATCTCTCCGCCAGCTCCTACTATATTTAAGAGTGCATTTGTGAGTGCCGCCATTCCAGAAGAACACGCTACCGAACCCACTCCCTTTTCAAGATTCGTCATCCGCTCCTCAAATGCAGCTATCGTCGGGTTGTTGATCCTCGTATAAGAATAACCCGTCGCCTTGTTGTGGAAGAGCTTCTCATGCTGCTCCGCTGAAGGCTGATAGAATGCACTGGATTGATAGATCGGTGTAAGTGTGGCGCCTGTATTCTCATCACCAAGCTTTGCGCTGTGTAATAATGCTGTGTTAAATCTCATGATCTTCTATGCCTCACTAAATAATAAATCCTATAATTCCTACGAACATGATAGGATTATAGCTCTTATACCCTACTATGTCAATAGGAATTATAAAATAAGCAATGCAGATAATAAAAAAATGCCAGTTGATGGGAGCTTGCTCACAATCAACTGGTGTTTTTTTGTTATCTATATGGCGCATGCCATTCCACGAGCCGCGTTAGCGGCGAGGGGAGCATGGCTTATTTTATAATTCCGTCCGTCTTCCACGACGCATGCCATTCTCTGGTAATGCCCCCTCGCCTTCGCTCGGCGGCAGGTCGTCGGGGCTGATTAAATATGAACTTCGTTCATGCAGCCCCTCCTCACGAGCCACGTCAGTGGCGAGGGGAAGCATTGCTTATTTTAATTCATTTCCTCGACACCCGTTTCTTCACATGCAGATCCAAATCCTGCAATTTTCTTCCAAGTTCATCATCCTTTGCAACTAGCAACAGATCCTTATCCATATAGTTAAGCGCATGTAACACGGCTGCATAGCATCCAATCGCCACCGAAGATGCACCTTTTTCTATAGACACCAATGTGGCTCTGCTGATACCCGCCCGCTCAGCAACAAGCTCTGCAGGCAGCTTTCTTCTAAGTCTGGCATACTTTATCTGCTGTCCCATCTGTTCTAGTATTCTCTCTGTCTCTGGTAATAATACCAATGACTTTTTCGGCATAATATCATCTCCTTATGTAAATAATATTATTCATTTTAATTGATTATGTCAATTTTTATTTACTTTATTTTGCAAGGCAGATAAGCCTATTCTTATACAACATCTCTATCTTCTTAAACAACAGCAAATAAAAAACGTATGGATCACCCCCCCATTTCTCTGGCAGCTTCCCCATACGTTTTCACTCATTTCTTATTTGCAATTTTCTTATACAGCATCTTCCTCACATAGAAATAACATACTATCTGCATAGCAAGGGTTATGATCCAGGACGCCGGATATGAGATGAACAGAACCGCCAGGGATCTGTGTCTCGGGAAAATCCAGTATATCCACACGATTCGGGTTCCCACCGTTCCTATGATCGAGAGGAGCATCGGAACTCCGGAATGTCCCATCCCACGAAGCGCCCCCGGGAACAAGTCCATAAATCCGCACAGGAAATATGTGACTGTCGTATACAGCAGAATCTCCATTCCGCACTTTATAACCGCGTCGCTGCTCGTATATATATGCAGCAGCTGCGGTCCAAAGAAATACGCTCCATTGCCCAGAACCATCATTGCCGCAAATGACAATATCAGGCAGTCGATCAGAACTCTCTCCATACGTTTCCATTTGCCGACACCGTAGTTCTGGCTCGTAAAACTCATGCACGCCTGCGTTACAGCATTCACCGTCACATACAGAAAGCCAAATATATTATTTGCCGACGTGTAGCCCGCCATGGCAACCGAGCCAAACGAGTTGACTGACGACTGCAGCAGTACATTTGAGAAGTTGATGACCGTGCTCTGGATTCCAGCCGGAACTCCGACCGAAAAGATCTGCTTTACATATGCACCCTTGATGGTAAGCTTTGAAAATCTAAGCTGATAGCTCGTTTCTGACCTGCACAGGCAGCGGAGGACGAGTACGCAGGATATCAGCTGTGAGATGACTGTTCCGATTGCGACCCCCGCAACTCCAAGCTTGAAAATGATCACAAAACACAGGTTAAGGCCTGTATTTGCAATTCCGGATATAACCAGAAAAAGGAGTGGTCTTTTGGTATCTCCCACCGCCCTGAGTATGGCAGCGCCGTAATTGTACAGCATGAAAAATGGCATTCCCAGGAAATATATCCTCATATATAAAGAAGAAAGTCCGATGACATCCCCCGGAGTATCCATAAGCTCAAGCGCCGGTTTTGCGCAAATCCACCCGACAAAGGCCATAATAATACCGCTGACCAGCGCCAGCGCGATCGCGGTATGTACTGTCTCTGACATTTCTTTATCTTTTCCTGCGGCATAAAGCCTTGCCGCAAGCACATTTGCCCCAAGGGATATCCCTATGAACAAATTGGTGAATACATTGATAAGTGCTGTGGTTGAACCGACCGCCGCCAGCGACTCGTTACCACTGAACTTCCCTACAACAATGATATCCACCGCATTGAACATCAGCTGCAGAATACCCGAGAGCATAAGCGGGAGCGAAAATGAGATCAGCTTATCCATGATCGTCCCGTTGCACATATCAATTTCATATTTATTTTGTTTTAATGTAGAACTCATTTCTTTCCTCACCAACTAATAGCATATATGTTCTGATAAATCACACACAGCAATGCTTATGTTCGCTCTTCTGCCTGTACATATATTCATCAGCCCGCTTCATGGCGGTCTCCCAGTCGCAGCACCTCGTACCATTGGTGCCTAGTCCCATGAACAATTTTAACACAGAGTATGTTGGGGCACAATGGAGGATGTGAAGCAAACAAAACAAGAGCAAAACATATTCCCTCGTCTACTATACAAATAGTAAAATCACCTTCCATTTCCCCCTTATTTTTCCACTCACAGCGTCACTCTGCGCTTTATAAACGCATTTGCCAAAACCTATTGACACAGCGATTTGAATGGTCTAAAGTGTGCCTACCGGCCGGATAAAATACTAAGGAGGAACACTCTTGCCAACAACAAGAAAACTTTATGACAGCATCTTCAAGAAGATTCTCACGCTGTCCTCGAAAGCTGTGATCAACATGATTAACGGCCTGTTCAACATGTTTTACGATCCGGAAAACTCAACAGTATCTTATCACTGGACTGAAAATGTTCACGATAATCAGAATTCTATGACCACAACTCTGGCCGACACCATACTCGTAATCAACAATTCCGATGCATATCATATGGAAGCGCAGATGAAAAAGGATGATTCTATTGTATTCCGTGTATTTTCATATGGAGCGGGATATGCAGATCAGACTAAGAAGATACTGCAGGACGAAGAGGGCTGTCAGGTATATCGAATTCATTTTCCTGAACCCTGTGTGATATATCTGAGCAATGTACCAAAATCAGTACCTGATACATATTCGTTGCAGGTGGGATTCGGGCATACCCAGAACATAACCTATAACGTCCCTGTTACAAAACTCACGTCCTGCTCCGTAAAGGAAATAAACGACAGGAAAATGATCATCCTGATTCCATTCTACATTCTGAAACTCCGCGAAAAGCTGAGGAATAAGAAAGCACGTACACCAGAGAATATAGCCTCATTGAAAAGCCTCATCAAAACAGATATAATGGGTAGCATAGACAAGAACGTGGAACTTGGGAATATAACAGCTGAGGATGGAGCACAACTATACAGATTTACTCAGATGCTTTATACTCGCCTATATTCCCAGTTTGAAGAGACCGAGGAGGTTACGGATATGGTGGAACAGTCGATTATTACATTTGTGGATGTTTTTCAGGAAGAGAAAGCCAGGATGGAAAAACGTATGGCTGAGATGGATAAGGAGATTGCCGACAAAGACAAGAAGCTCGCCGACAAGGACAACGAGCTTGCCGAATTAAGGGCAGAAATAGCCAGACTTAAAGGTTCTGACAAATAAATATTTCATATTACTACTTTCTATACAAAAGCGAAGGACGAAGGCATAAAACACCTCCGTCCTTCGCTTTATTATTATATTACTACGTGATCTTTTTTAGATGTAATTTCCATCGTGAACCTGGGCCGCGTCGTATACAGACTCCTTTCGGATCTCGTCCGCTATCTCGTCTGCGTCAAGCTCGACGTCAGCATTCCAGTCGCCGCTGTAAACCTCGGCGCCTTCTACCTTGATTCCTGCGATCTGCTGCTCGCTTGCGAAGAGAAGCACGATGATTCCGGCATGATGAAGATGCTTTAATACAGCATTTACATCCTCGCGGATATCTGGAGCGTACAGATATGTATGACGTCCATCGATGCTGAGCTTCTTCTCTACAGACTCAACGAAATCTCTTGTGACATTGCCTGCTGCAAATGGAACTATGACAGCCTTCTGTCCCTTGATCGCTGCACGCACATTTCTGTCTATGCGTCCCTCGTAAAGTCCGGTCTCCTCAGTGTGAACCTCCTCGACAACACCGCAGGCACTTGTCATGTCTGTTACACGATCGATGAGTATGAGTTCTCCGAGAGTCTTATGCTTCTTGAACTCGTCAACCACGATCCTGTCGGCAAATGCGATTCTGCAGACTGCGATACCATTCTTGGAAAGGGTGTCTGCTGATTTCTGCTCACCTGTATTTACATCTATGGTGTAATCGATGTGTGTAACTGTACCAGGGATCATTTTTGTTCCGAGCTTCACGAAGAAGTTCTTGCCATTGTACAGCTCATCGTCATCCATCCAGAGAAGTGTTGCGGTGATCGAAGATGCAACCTTTGCACCTGAATCAACTGTGAGCACACATCCTCTTGACACGTCAACCTCACGGTCAAGCTGTATTGTTACAGGCTGTCCCTTCTGTGCTGAGTCCACTGTGTCAAATCCCACATGGATGCTCTTGACCTTTGCGGTCTCGTTGCTTGGGAGTGTGTTGATCTCGTCTCCAACGTGGATCTCACCATCCTCGATCTGACCTTGGAAACCTCTGAATGTGTGGTCAGGACGGCACACTCTCTGAACAGGCATATAGAATCCTGCCTCTGTGTTATCCTCTGCGATATCTATATCCTCAAGGTATGTAAGGAGTGCGGGGCCCTCATACCAAGGTATGTTCTCTGACTTCTTTGTCACGTTGTCACCCTCTGTAGCTGACACTGGGATGATAGTGATATTTGGCAGGCTGAGCTCTGATGACAGCTCATTTATCTGCTCAACTATCTCGTTGAAACGCTTCTCATCGTATCCGACAAGATCCATCTTATTTACTGCAAATACAAAGTATCTGATTCCCATCAGCGCGCAGATCCTTGCGTGTCTTCTGGTCTGCACCAGCACGCCCTGCTTTGCATCTATGAGGATGACTGCCAGGTCGGCAAATGAAGCTCCAACCGCCATGTTCCTTGTGTACTCCTCATGGCCCGGTGTATCTGCCACGATGAAGCTTCTCTTGTCCGTTGTAAAATATCTGTATGCAACGTCGATGGTGATACCCTGCTCACGCTCTGCCATCAGTCCGTCCAGAAGAAGTGAATAGTCGATGGCACCGCCACGGCTTCCTACCTTGGAATCAAGCTCCAGAGCCTTCTCCTGATCTGCATATAAAAGCTTTGAATCATATAATATATGTCCTATAAGTGTTGACTTTCCGTCATCTACACTTCCGCATGTTATAAATTTAAGTAATCCACTCATCTTAGAAGTATCCCTCCCTCTTTCTACGCTCCATGCTGCCTGCTGCCTCGTTGTCAATAACTCTGGTGGTTCTCTCTGAGGATACCGCACTGAGCGTCTCCTCGATAATCTCAGGGAGTGTGTCCGCTGTGGACTCCACGCCGCCTGTCAGTGGATAGCATCCGAGAGTTCTGAAACGAACACTCTTCATCTCTATCTTCTCACCAGGTCTGAGTTTCATTCTGTCATCATCGACCATGATGATATTGCCGTCACGGTATACAACAGGTCTCTCCTTTGCAAAGTACAGTGATGGGATCTCTATGTTCTCACGCTCTATGTACTCCCATATATCAGCCTCTGTCCAGTTGGAAAGTGGGAACACTCTGACCTCCTCGCCCTTCTGGATCTTGGTGTTGAACAACTTCCACATCTCCGGTCTCTGGTTCTTTGGATCCCAGGCATGCTGTGCATTTCTGAATGAGAGTATCCTCTCCTTCGCACGGGACTTCTCCTCGTCTCTGCGTCCGCCGCCAAATGCTGCTGTGAAACCGTATTTGTCAAGAGCCTGCTTGAGCGCCTGTGTCTTCATGATATCTGTGTATGCTGAGCCGTGGTCAAATGGGTTGATGCCCTTCTTGACACCCTCCTCGTTGATGTACTCGATCATGTCCAGTCCATATTTCTTCGCTGTCTTGTCTCTGAACTCGATCATTTCCTTGAACTTCCATGTTGTATTTACATGTAAAAATGGAAATGGCGGCTTCTCAGGATAGAATGCCTTGAGTGCCAGATGAAGCATTACCGAGCTGTCCTTTCCTATGGAGTAAAGCATAACAGGCTTCTCACACTCCGCAGCAACTTCGCGGATGATGTATATCGCCTCTGCCTCCAGTTCGTCAAGATGTGATAATGTACCCATATCTATACCAACCTTTCTTCTTTATATATTTTAATATTTATTTGCTTCCTTCTTATCTATCACGATCTGGTCTGTGGTGCCATCCATCTTGCGGATATTCCACAGAAGCAGATCTCCTTTGTTCTCCACCGACATCTGGCTTCCCATTCCGCCGATGTCAGCTCCGAGATATAATGAGATGGCGTCAAATGCACACTCCTTGATACAGGATGAGCATCCCCAACAATCCTTTGGGTATTTCATGAATATCTGTCCATCCTCATCTCTCTTTATGAGGGAACCCGGGCAGACATTTGCACATTTGCCACAGTTTTTGCAAAGCTCTTTATTTATCACTATGCTCATATGCTTCCCCCTTTCCTTGGAACATCAGCCCATTTGAAGTCGCCTCCGGCGAGGGGCTGACGCTGCATGCCATATTCCCTGCGGGAACCTGGCACAAATTAACCAGCTCTCTGTGTATCATCTTAAGCTCGCCGTCCACCATCTTGGAGTTGACAAATATCTCCCAGTCTTTGCTCTTCTCCGGGTAGTCCAGGTTCTCAGCAAAGCTGTGCCATCTCGTCTCCTTCCTGTCCTTCAGGTGTGCGATTACAGAGAGTGCAACTGTGAGTCTCTCCCTCACCTCATACACAAACATGAGCTCGTGCATGTCGTGGGCACTTATGTGCCATACAAGTTTCTGGAGCTGCTCTATCTTCTCCTTTGCCAGCTCAAGCTGTTTCTCATTGAACTGGTAGTGGGTGGATATTCCTCCGGCGTAGTTGTCCATGACCTTCTGCATGGCCTCCTCTATCGCCTCGTACGTGAACATCTTCTCGTCAGTGTCGAGGAAATGGTCATACTCTTCTATCTTTCTGTCAAATGCAGCCTCCTCGTCAAGCTCCGGCTCGGTGTATCCCTCGTCAAGCTGCTTTACCATGGCAATGGCTGCTATCTCTCCCTCAACCATCGCTCCGGTCACATACTTCTGTGGACATCCGCCCGCCACATCTCCGGCTGCGAACAGTCCGCGTATTGTGGACTCTCTGTCGTTGTCCACCCAGTAACCGCTCGCTGTGTGGCCGCCGACTATATAAGGCTCTGTGCCCTCTATCTCCACATTCTGCTCACTCGGATTCTTGCCGGACTCAAGCCATTTGAGAGTCTGGCTCGGAGCCATATTGAGGTATGCTCTCTTCAGTGAGTCATCCTGCTCAGAGGTGATGCCCTCTGTTCTCAGGTAACATGGACCTCTTCCCTCTATATTCTCTCTCACCGTTCCGTACACTCTCTGGGATGTGGTGAGTCCGTATTTGTTCTCGTATACCTCGCCGAGTGAGTTGACCTGCTTGGCGCCGACACCCTGGGCTATGGTTCCCGTAGGTGCTATGGTGTCCTTACATCTGAGTGCTATGAATCTCATCTCAAATGTCGTCATCTCCGCTCCGGCATTTATTCCCATTGCGTATCCCGCTCCGGTGTTGAACGGCGGATACCACATCTTATGCCTCGAAAATCCCGGATTGTTCGGTCTGTAAAGTCCCGCCGCACCGCCTGTAGCACAAAGCACTTTCTTTGCTCTGATCTCGTAGGCTGTATTATCCTCTATGGAGAATCCAAATGCCCCGAGGATCTGATTATTTTCAACTATATAGTCCGTGATGTTAACTCTGTTAAGTATCTGACAGTTGTCAAGCTCCTCCACCGCCTTTGCAAGCAGCGGCTTCATGTTCTCACCATTTATCTTGATATTTCTGTTGCCCCTTGCAACATACTCTCCATTCTCATCCTTGAGGATAACCAGCCCCAGCTTCTCCATCTTGTCTGTTACACGGTTCAGCCCCTGTGACATAGAAAGCAAAAGATCTTCTCTGACGATCCCGTCAGCGTCTTTCCTGCAGTAGTCCACATAGTCCTCAGGCTTCCTGCCCTTCACTATGTATGCGTTGATGGCGTTCACTCCCGCCGCCAGACATCCACTTCTCTTTATATTTGCCTTCTCCGCGATGACGATGGAATAATCAGAATGCTCTCTGACAGTCAGCGCTGCATAGCAGCCAGCCGTACCACCACCGATTATCAAAATGTCCGTATGAAGTATTTTCCTGTTTGCAATACCCATATTTTCTCTCCAATCACTTTTATAATTAGATGTAGAATACATCGTTGTCCTGCATTGCCTTGTTCTCCAGCAGATATGTCTGATTCTCATCAAATACATACAGCCTGTAGATAAGAACGTGGACCTGCTCCCCCGGCTTTACGACATCCTTCTCCATAGATCTCTCGGCTACGATCTCCACACCGTTGACATCAACTGTGACGTCCAGATGGCTTCCGCGAAACAGCACATCCTTGACTATCCCCGACTCCGCCGCACTCTGGTACTGATCCAGCCTGCCGCTCTTGGATATCTTGACAAACTCCGGTCTGATGACCGCTCTGTCCGCTCCCGGCACCCTGTCAAAACCCTTGAGCTTCTCGTAGTCCTCCACAACAGTTGACCTTCCGATGAACTGTGCCACAAACGGTGTGGACGGCGTCTTGTATATCTCCATCGGCGATCCCATCTGCTCTATCTGTCCGTGGTTGGTGATGATGATCTCATCCGCAACCTCCACAGCCTCATCCTGATCGTGAGTGACAAATATGCTCGTTATGCCAAGCTTTTCAACCATCTCCTTGAGCCAGGTTCTAAGCTCCGTCCTGACCTTTGCATCTATCGCGGCAAATGGCTCGTCCAGCAGCAACACCTGTGGATTCGGTGCCAGCGCCCTGGCAAATGCCACTCTCTGCCGTTGTCCGCCTGAGAGCTGATTCGGATATCTCTTCTCCATACCCGACAGCCCTGTAAGCTCCAGAAGCTCCATAACTCTCTTCTTGATCTCCTTCTTTGGAACCTTCATGAGTTCAAGTCCAAATGCCACATTGTCAAATACCGTCATGTAACGGAACAGTGCATAATTCTGGAATACAAATCCTATTCCTCTCTTCGCAGCTGGTATATCATTTACACGCCTGCCGTCTATGTATATGTCACCGGAATTTGGATTTTCAAGTCCGGCTATCATTCGGAGAAGTGTCGTCTTTCCGCTTCCCGACGGTCCCAGAAGTGCCACCAGCTTGCCTTTCTCCACACCGAAACTGACATTGTTGGACGCCAGGAAGTCTCCATATTTTTTGTATATATTTTTCATCTCGACGTACATGTCGTCAGCCTCCTTATTATTAATTACCTTACCTCGCCCTTTCTCGGGTATCGCCCCCTCGCCTCCGCTCAGCGGCAGGTCGTCACGCGCATGAGAGTTATGAACTTCGTTCATAAGCGCGTTTCCTCTTCGCTCTGTACTCAAGCAGATTTCTCAGAAACAATATGATGACCGCTATGATCACCAGTATGGATGATACTGCAAATGCCGCTGTGATGGATTCCTCCGTTCCCGACATGTACAGCGCATCGATCTCAAGTGGAAGTGTAAATGTCCCGCCCCTTGTCTTGGACAGTGCATTTACCGCACCGAACTCGCCGAGTGCTCTGGCGGTACAGAGAATTATTCCGTATATGAGTCCCCATTTCATCTGGGGAAGTGTTATTCTTCTGAATATCGTGAAGCCTTTCGCTCCCATGAGCGCCGCAGCCTCCTCCTCATCCTTGCCCTGCGCGTTCAGCACCGGGATAAGCTCCCTTGACACAAATGGGAATGTCACGAATATGGTAGCAAGCACAACGCCCGGAACTGCAAAAGTTATCCTGATATTTGTTTCCAGCATATCATTGATCCATCTGATCGCCGGATACGTCCATCCAAGTCTTCCAAATGTCATGAGGTAGGCAAGGCCTACGATGACAGGTGATATGGAAAACGGAATGTCTATCAGTGTCGCCAGCACCTGCTTGCCTTTGAAGGAGAACTTCGTCAGCAGCCATGCCGCACATATTCCGAAAAATGTGTTTACCACCACAGCTATGACTGTGGCAATAAGTGTGACACCAAGTGCACTTATCACGTACTCTGTCGTGATGGACTGCAGGTAGAACTTAAAACCCTCCTTCAGCGCACTTGTTATCACCGATATAAGTGGAACAACAAGCATGAGCACTATGAAAAGCACCGTCACGGTTATCAGTATTATCTTTGTCCTGCGCTTGCCGCGCTGCAGCTTTTCCTGTTCGCTCATTGTGTTTCCTCCTTTCGTTTGTGCATTTGCACATCAATGATTGTCGTAACTTATTATAGGTTTATAGTAGGTTTGTCCTTCTCGACTGCCTCAGCTGTACTATGTTGATCGCGAACAACAGTACAAATGATATGACCAGCATCACCAGTGCTATGGCTGTTGCGCTGGCATAGTCTATGTAGCTAAGCTTCTGCATGATCACGTATGATATGACCTGCGTCTGCTCCTTTGCGCTGTTGCCCGATATGTAGATGACACTGCCGTACTCTCCGATCCCTCTGGCAAATGCCAGTCCAAATCCTGTAAGCAGTGCCGGCCTGAGCTCCGGAAGAATAACCTTGAAGAATGTTCTTCTCGGTGTGGCTCCCAGCATGTAAGCCGCCTCCTCGTACTGATTGTCCATCTTCTCAAGTATCGGCTGCACCGCCCTTATGACAAATGGTATTCCAACGAATACGAGAGCGATGGTAAGTCCTATCTTCGTGTATGCAACGTCTATTCCAAGAGCCTTGAGCGTTTTTCCAAGAAATCCATCCTCACTGTAAAGTCTCGACAGTGTGATACCGGCAACCGCCGTTGGCAGACAGAATGGAAGCTCTATGAATCCGTCCAGTATCTTCTTGCCGGGAAAATCGTATTTGACCAGTGTCCACGCTATTATCAGACCAAACACCGTGTTGGCTATCGCCGCTATGAACGAACAGCCGATGCTGGTCTTAAATGCATTCAGCACATTCTTCTTCAGAAGCAGATGCCAGAATTCACCCGGTGAGAGCTTCAGCGATGACACCAGCACCGATGCCAGCGGGATCAGAACTATCAGCGACAGCATTGCAATGACTATTCCAAGCGTCAGATGATATCCCGGGATAACTCTGGTCTTCTTTGCGTTATTAAGTTTATCCTTCTTGCCATTTTCCTCTGCTGCCATCTCGTCTTCCAATCCATTTTAATAATCATATATCTCGTCAAACTTTGCACCGTCATCGAAGAAATCCTCATAGGCTTTGTCCCAGCCTCCGAAATCATCTATGGTCCACTGCTTGATGTCCAGATCAAATACGTCTGCATACTCTGCAAGTATCTTCTCATTTGTCGGGCGATAGCCGCTCTCAGCCTCAAGCCTCTGAGCGTCATCGCTGTACAGGTACTTCAGATACTCTGTGCTGACCGACTCTGTTCCATTGTGCTTTGCGTTGTCATCGACAACCGCCACACTCGGCTGAGCCAGTATACTCACCGACGGATTAACTATCTCGTAATCCTCCGGGTATTCCCTCAGGGTTGCTATCGCCTCATTCTCCCAGGCAATCAGTACATCACCCTTGCCATTCTCCACAAATGTGGTCGTCGAACCTCTGGCTCCCGAATCCATGACCGACACATTCTGATAAAGCTTCTTCATAAACTGCCATATATCAGCTTCATCGCTGTATGTAGTTCTGGCATAGGCAAGAGCCGCAAGGAAATTCCAACAGGCTCCGCCGCTACTCTTCGGATCAGGTGTTATGACTTCCACATCGTCCTTCACCAGATCGTCCCAGTCCTTTATATCCTTAGCATTTCCCTTTCTCACCAGGAACACGATAGTAGATGTGTAGGGTGCTGAATCCTTGTCAAATTCATCTATCCAGCCCTTATCTATCAGACCATTTGCCGATATGAGGTCAATGTCATGCTCAAGTGCCAGTGTGACAACATCTGCATTACAGCCCTCCACCACCGATCTCGCCTGTGAGCCGGAGCCTCCATGAGACTGGATGACCTTGATGTCCTGTCCGTACTGCTCTTTGTAATACTGTTCGAACATGTCATTGTATCGCTCATACAGCTCCCTCGTCGGGTCATACGAAACATTTGTAATTGTGATAACATCGTCCTTCTTCCCGCCACAGCCGGCCGCGCCTATCGCCAGCACCGTCGCCATGGACAGAAGCAATACTCTTTTTCCAAGTCTCATATCTTTTCTCTTTCTCATAAATAGGTCAATTCATCCAATGAGCAATAATTGCTGCAACGATATTAACTTCTGCTATACAGTTTTGACATCATCCAAGGAGGGACATACGAAGTCGCCGGTCCTTAGGTGGCGCCTTAGGCGGCACCTTAGTACCGCTGCAGACTGAGTCGAGCGAAAGCGCTCCCGACTGGATATGTCAAATACTGTATACAGTTCACAACCTCTAGGCAATTATTGCGGTCTACAGGTTAAACAGTGATGTTGAGAGGTATCTCTCTCCTGTATCCGGGAAGAGGACCACGATGGTCTTGCCCTCGTACTCAGGTCTCTTTGCAAGCTCGGTTGCCGCATAGAGTGCCGCACCTGCGGATATTCCAACCAGAACACCATCTGTCTTTGCAATCTTTCTTGCTGTGTCAAATGCGTCATCGTTCTGGATCCTGATGATCTCGTCCACGATGCTCAGATCCATGACGCCAGGTATAAATCCGGCTCCGATTCCCTGGATCTTGTGTGGGCCAGGTGCTCCGCCTGAGAGAACCGGTGAATCAGCAGGCTCAACTGCAATCAGCTTGACATTTGGATTGTGCTCCTTGAGTCCGCTTCCTGTTCCTGTAGCTGTTCCGCCTGTTCCTACTGCTGATACAAATGCATCAACCTTTCCGTCTGTATCTCTCCAGATCTCCTCCGCCGTTGTCTTCTTGTGGATAGCAGGATTTGCCTTGTTCTCAAACTGCTGTGGGATGAATGCATTGCCGTACTGCTCTTTGAGCTCATTTGCCTTGGCGATGGCTCCCTTCATTCCCTCTCTGCCCGGTGTTAACACGATCTCAGCACCGAGAGCTGACACGATCTTTCTACGCTCAACGCTCATGGTGTCCGGCATGGTGAGTATCAGGTGAAGGCCCTTTGCTGCTGATACAAATGCAAGTCCGATTCCTGTATTGCCTGATGTAGGCTCGATGATGACTGTCTCCTGATTGATGAGGCCATCCTTTATTCCCTGCTCGATCATGGCTGCTGCCACACGATCCTTCACTGAGCCAAGCGGGTTGAAATACTCAAGCTTTGCAACGATGTGTGCCTTGAGTCCAAGCTCCTTCTCATAATTTGTGAGCTCCAGAAGTGGAGTGTTTCCTATAAGTTCTGTTAACTGTGATGCTATCTTTGCCATGGTTCTTGTTTCCTTTCTTTTTTTACTTTTTTCAAGTCTCTATGTTCTTTCTTGATTCTTTACTATCTTTATATACTGTACATTATTTTCTATATAATTCTTAACAGGCCATCTGATAAATCTTTTCCTCTATCGCTCCTGCCAGTGCTGCATGGCCCTCAGGATTCATTTGTTCCTGATCTGCCTCGCTGCTGTCCGCCACGGATGATGCCGCCAGGAATTCCACACCAAACTCATCTGCTATCTTCCTGTACACATCTGTAAGTTTTCTTGACACCTCAACGGATTCCGGTGAGAACTCAGGATCAAATTCATCCTTCCACACCTGCTCACCTAAGTGTATTGGCGATACGAGAAGTATCCTGCTGTCCGCTGAATACTGTTTTGCCTGAATGAGCAGTCTCCGTATTCCCTTGCCTATCACATCCGGCGATGCCGAGAACACTGTTTTACAGTCATTTGTTCCAAGCATGATCACTATATTCTCCGGTTTATGTGTCTCCAGCAGAGTAGGGAACAGCGACACGCCCTTTCTTCCCTGTCTCAGTGGATCCTCGAACACTGTTGTTCTTCCACAGAGACCTTCCTCTATGATCCTTATATCTTTATTTGCCAGCTTCTGCTGCAATATACTGGTCCATCTGATCCCCCAGGGAAATCTCTCACCATTCTCAGGATTGTATCCCCATGTATTGGAATCTCCAAAGCACAACACCTGTTGCATCTGTCCACCTCCCGTCTATTGAACCTCGTTCTGTCCAATGGATCTCATTGTCAATCCACATATATCCTATCTGATATGTAGTAATTATCTGTCAACATGTTGGAGTATACAACTTATTTCCTACTATGTCAATAGGGATTATGTGCTTTTATTGTTTAAAAAAAGAGTGAAGATGTAAAAAATATCATCTCCACTCCTTTATAAAGCACATATCCAGCCGTTAATCCTCTGCATTAGGATCACAATCTCTTACATACACATCAACCGAACTACCGCTTACTTTTATGTAATATGACTTTCCAGCTTCACAGTTATAGCTCATGTAAAAATCTTTTTTATTTGTTGTCTTGCTATGCTCTGCATCGTCCACTTCCATGAGCAGATTTTTGTTCTCATCATATAAGTATCCCTTTGGATCACCGTATGAAACAGAATAAAAATAATATGTTCCTGTTTTCTTTGGCACATACCTGTAATACATTCCAACTTCTGCATATACATCGTTAAAATTGCCAAAGTCAATAGCAAATTCATTCACATCCGCAGTTAACGTGGTCGTCTTACTGGTCACTTTTGCTGATATCACACCACGCTTACCTGAACCTTCCGCTGTCAGCTCATATGTTCCAGGAACAAGATACACATATCCGTTCCAGCCACATATTCTACCATATTCATCTGTCCATCTGCCCAGATCGTCAACCGTGCACTTTTCATTGTTAGATTTGACCGCAATCTTTGTTACATCCGCCGCAAGATCCACTTTATTCTCCCCAACGCCAAATGTACGATTGCCGATATAAGTCACATCGTCCCCAATTTTAATTTTCACATCATATGTTCCAGGAATAATTGACATATAATATTGTCCATTACGATCTACTGTAGCAAATTCACTGTTAAGTTCGTATTGGACTGAATTATCTTTGTTTATGATAATAACACTTGCCCCATCCAGTATATTGCCATTTTTATCTCTGACATACCCCATAAGAGTTGATCCAAGTATAGTTTTTATCACACAACCAACTATGGTACTTATTTTTTCGTTGTTGGCATCTGTTATTTTTACTTTGAGATTATATGTACCTTCTTCTTCTAATTTACCGGTTATTTTTCCTTTTGAATCAATGCTGAGATTATAACTTTCTCCGACAAAACTGTATGTATAACTTCCGGAACCGCCAGCCACAGCTGCAATACTATTGTTGATCCTACAGATATGGCTGTTACGTCCCATAATTTTAAATACTGGTTCATAATTTCCTGCAATCGTTGTCTGGCTGTATATATTCCATGAAATTTCATAAGTGTCCACATTTCCCAGTTCATCGACTGCTTTAACAGTTGTCACAGTCGTTCCCGCCTTAGTCGGTTTTCCACTGAAATAAACCTTATTGGCATCTCCTGGATCCACCTTGTATTTCACGCCGGCAGGGAGGCCCACTACATTGATCACACATATGCCCTTATAACCTTCAATGCTATTTACATCCAGAGTCTTATTCATACCAACATTCTGCTCACACTTATAGGATACATAAATCGTTCTATTATTCACGTCTCCAGAATAATATGTCTCAATTTTAGAATTACCTGTACCCGTAAGTCCCTTTATATATATGCAGATTCTTGCCTTTCTTGACAATGTATAGCCTCTTCTCAGTGCAATCGTATAGTTCTTATTGTCTTTTGTTGTAACACTGTCAAATGGAATATTGTAATTATAATTACCATTCATCACTGTACTCGCCTTGATTGAAAAACTTGAGGACGTCAGTTTCTGTTCAGATGACAGCGTAAGTTTAACTGTACGAGGGTTACTCATCATTACCGATACAATTGTGACTGGTTTTTCGACCGTTATTTTGTACGAAGCCTTCTTGCCGGTGCCATCTTTAGCCTTCGCTGTTATCACCGCTGTTCCTGTAGCAGCTGCATATACATTTCCTGCAGAATTTACCATGGCTACCTTATCATTTGAAGAACTCCATGCACATTTCTTATTGGTTGCATCTGTCGGCTTTATAACTGGGCTGAGCTGCATCGTTTTGCCTACATACAGCCTTCCACTTATTTTGCTGAATTTTAATGATGTTATCGGTGCCTTTACTGTTACCTTGCAGACTGCTTTCTTTCCTGAACCGTCAGCAGCCACTGCTGTGATAGTCACTTTTCCGCCTTTTACCGCTGTGACCCTGCCTGTAGCACTTACCTTTGCGATCTTGGAATTGCTGCTTTTCCAGATAACCTTCTTATTGCTGGTTGTGTTAGGACCTACTGTCGCCTTTATCACTGCCGACCTGCCCTTCTTGATCGTCAGCGCAGATTTGTTCACCTTGACTCTTGTGGCCGGCTGTCCGACTGTGACCTTCACCACCTTCTTGATCTTTGCGTTTGACTTGAGAGAGATCGTGATATTTGCACTACCCTTTTTCACTGCTTTTATCTTACCTGTAGAAGATACTGTCACGATCTTTTTATTGCTTGTTGAGAATTTCAGATTGCCTGAAGTCGTATTTGTCTTCAGTGTAAATGTTTTCCCTGCCTTGAGTGTTAGTGTATTACTTGGAAGATTTTTCACCGTAATACTACTGATGGTTGTTGTGGTCGCTGCTTTTGCCGGAATGCTGACACCTGTAAATGTCAATGCAAATGC
>NZ_QTXH01000007.1:171118-174139 GCF_003461545.1 Coprococcus sp. AF16-22 | reverse complement strand
CACTTACACACAAAGCCTATCAACCTTGTAGTCTTCAAGGGGTCTTACTCCGAAGATGGGATATCTTATCTTGAGGGGGGCTTCACGCTTAGATGCCTTCAGCGTTTATCCCTGCCAAACTTGGCTACTCTGCCATGCCTTTGGTAAAACAACAGATACACCAGAGGTTTGTCCATCCCGGTCCTCTCGTACTAAGGACAGCTCCTCTCAAATATCCTACGCCCACGCCGGATAGGGACCGAACTGTCTCACGACGTTCTGAACCCAGCTCGCGTACCGCTTTAATGGGCGAACAGCCCAACCCTTGGAACCTGCTACAGCTCCAGGATGCGATGAGCCGACATCGAGGTGCCAAACCACTCCGTCGATGTGAACTCTTGGGAGTGATAAGCCTGTTATCCCCAGGGTAGCTTTTATCCGTTGAGCGATGGCAATCCCACTTTATACCACCGGATCACTAAGTCCTACTTTCGTATCTGCTCCACCCGTCGGTGTCGCAGTCAAGCTCCCTTCTGCCTTTGCACTCTTCGAACGGTTTCCAACCGTTCTGAGGGAACCTTTGAGCGCCTCCGATACTCTTTCGGAGGCGACCGCCCCAGTCAAACTCCCCGTCAGACATTGTCCCCCAGCCGGGTTACGGCTGCAGGTTAGAAACCCAGTACTGTAAGGGTGGTATCCCAAGGTTGGCTCCATGGCAACTGGCGTCACCATTTCCTAGCCTCCCACCTATCCTGTACAGACAGTACCGAATCCCAGTATCAAACTGGAGTAAAGCTCCATGGGGTCTTTCCGTCCTGGCGCAGGTAACCAGCATCTTCACTGGTATTTCAATTTCACCGGGTGTGTTGTTGAGACAGTGCCCAAATCATTACGCCTTTCGTGCGGGTCGGAACTTACCCGACAAGGAATTTCGCTACCTTAGGACCGTTATAGTTACGGCCGCCGTTTACTGGGGCTTAAATTCAAAGCTTCGATTGCTCTAACCTCTCCTCTTAACCTTCCAGCACCGGGCAGGCGTCAGCCCATATACCTCACCTTTCGGTTTTGCATAGACCTGTGTTTTTGCTAAACAGTTGCTTGGGCCATTTCTCTGCGGCCACATCTCTGTGGCACTCCTTCTCCCGAAGTTACGGAGTCATTTTGCCGAGTTCCTTAACAACACTTCTCCCGCCGGCCTTAGGATTCTCTCCTCATCCACCTGTGTCGGTTTACGGTACGGGTACTTATGAAACAATAGCGGCTTTTCTTGGCAGCTGGCTCACACGCTTCTCTACTAATGTTCGATCCACATAACGCTTTACATTTTTCATGCGGTTTTGCCTGCATGACTGCTATACGCTTGTACCGGCTTTTCCATTTCCGGCTCGTGCTCTCCTTCTGCGTCCCCACAGTTCTGTTCATAAGCAGTACAGGAATTTCAACCTGTTATCCATCGACTACGGCTCTCGCCCTCGCCTTAGGCCCCGACTTACCCAGGGAAGATCAGCTTTACCCTGGAAACCTTAGATATTCGGCCTTTAAGATTCTCACTTAAATCTCGCTACTCATTCCGGCATTCTCTCTTCTTAACTCTCCACTGCTCCTTACAGTACAGCTTCGTCGACTTAAGAATGCTCCTCTACCATCCTTTCGGATCCACAGCTTCGGTGTCGTGTTTTAGCCCCGGACATTTTCGGCGCAGGACCTCTCGACTAGTGAGCTATTACGCACTCTTTGAATGTATGGCTGCTTCTGAGCCAACATCCTAGTTGTCTTCGAAATCCCACATCCTTTACCACTTAACACGCACTTTGGGACCTTAGCTGGTGGTCTGGGCTCTTTCCCTTTTGACTACCCAACTTATCTCGTGCAGTCTGACTCCCGTACATCATCTACGCGGCATTCGGAGTTTGATAATCTTCGGTAAGCTTTGACGCCCCCTAGGATATTCAGTGCTCTACCTCCGCAAGACTAATACGAGGCTAGCCCTAAAGCTATTTCGAGGAGAACCAGCTATCTCCGGGTTCGATTGGAATTTCTCCCCTACCCACACCTCATCGCCACCCTTTTCAACGGATGTGCGTTCGGTCCTCCATCGCCTTTTACGGCGACTTCAACCTGGACATGGGTAGATCACCCGGTTTCGGGTCTTCTTGTACTGACTTATGCGTGCTGTTAACACTTGCTTTCACTTCGGCTCCGCACCTTAAGTGCTTAACCTTGCCGGTACAAGAAACTCGCCGGACCGTTCTACAAAAAGTACGCGGTCCTACCTTAACGTAGTTCCACAGCTTGTAAACACAGGGTTTCAGGTTCTCTTTCACTCCCCTCCCGGGGTCCTTTTCACCTTTCCTTCACAGTACTATGCGCTATCGGTCACTGAGTAGTATTTAGCCTTGGAGGGTGGTCCCTCCGCCTTCCCACAAGGTTTCTCGTGTCTCGTGGTACTCCGGATTCTGCTAGGCGCGCTCATGATTTCGCATACGAGGCTTTCACTCTCTTTGGCGGGACTTCCCAGACCCTTCTGCTATCATTCACACTGCCATGTTGCAGTCCATACCCCGGAGTGCACGCACTCCGGTTTGGGCTCTTCCGCTTTCGCTCGCCGCTACTAACAGAATCGATGTTTCTTTCTCTTCCTCTCCCTACTTAGATGTTTCAGTTCAGGAGGTTCCCGACCTATACCTATGTATTCAGTATAGGACGACTGAGGTTTGCTCAGCCAGGTTTCCCCATTCAGAAATCTGCGGTTCATTGAATATTTGCTTCTTGCCGCAGCTTATCGCAGCTTATCACGTCTTTCATCGGCTCTCAGTGCCAAGGCATCCACCCTGCGCTCTTTCTAACTTAACCTTACAACACACGTAGCTTGATGTGTTGTGGTCTCTTTCTAAAAAGCTTTAAGATATACCAAAATCTGCTTTGCAGATTTTAGGTTAGTAAGCAGCTCGCTGCTTACAATTTGCTATTTCTAGCTTTGTTTACCTATCTTTTGGTTATTGATGTCTTGTTAATTATTAATGGCTTATTATAAACTTATAA
>NZ_QTXH01000007.1:170321-171108 GCF_003461545.1 Coprococcus sp. AF16-22 | reverse complement strand
TTGATGTGTTGTGGTCTCTTTCTAAAAAGCTTTAAGATATTTGTCTACTTTATCTTTTGGTTTTGTACCTCAATCCACTTTGCATTTTTGGCTTTGTAAGTGCTTCGCACTTACTAACCTAAAATCTGCTCTGCAGATTTTGGTAATAGATGTCTTGTTAATTATTAATGGCTTATTATAAACTTATAATAATTATCTCTTTCTGGATGAAATTCTCAAGGTACATATTTGGATGTTTCCATCCAGTGGAGATAACGAGATTCGAACTCGTGACCCCCTGCTTGCAAGGCAGGTGCTCTCCCAACTGAGCTATACCCCCGTATGGAATTACAGCCTTTCGGCTAATGGGCTTAAATGGACTCGAACCATCGACCTCACGCTTATCAGGCGTGCGCTCTAACCAGCTGAGCTATAAGCCCATTTTCTTTGGTGCTTACACTTGATAAGCAAATTTGGAGCCGGCAGCCACCTGCTCTCCCACACCGTCTCCAGTGCAGTACCATCGGCCGCTTACGTCTTAACCGTCGTGTTCGGGATGGGTACGGGTGTCTCCCATAAGCGCATCACCACCGGCAAATATTTCTGCTTTCTTTTATGACGAAATGCCCAATCTCCTCTCCGTTATCACTCCGAGTCGATTGATGGCTTGCGCCATATGCTCTATACTCAAAATACATCTTTCTGTGAGCAAGCTCACACCGCTGTCTTTTTCGTATTCCGCGCATTTCTTGAAAGCTTAACAACACAACAACCCTTACTATCCATTCCTTAGAAAGGAGGTGATCCA